>NZ_JBEXFQ010000044.1:0-44032 GCF_040606855.1 Nocardia sp. NPDC005366 | reverse complement strand
TACGCCAACGCGGCCACCCACTTTCACCGAACATGCCGATGGTGTGGCGCCGCTACGCGATGCCACACCATCACAGACTTCGAGACAGAACCTAGGTCTGACCCTGGGCATTCCGATCGGCGCCTACCACGAGATCTACGTCGCCCCGGAACTGTCGCACCACGAGCAACATCGAATCGAGGACGCCGCGTTGCCCGTGACCGGGCCGCTCGCCGCAGCCTTCCTGCTGGGAGCGTTGTTGATCGCGGTCTGCGCCCTGGTCGCACCACGTCCCCGCATGGGCCGCGCCGGCGGAGCCCTGATCGTGCTCGCGGTTCTGGCCATGGCGGTGGCGGAAGGTCTACCCGGGGCGCGCTGCGTGTGACGGTCGACGGCCGCCCAGCGGCCTTGCGCGGGCCCATGCAGGGCGCGGTGCTGGCGCGGCTGGTTGTGGCCGCCGGCGCGGTGGTGTCGGCCGATCTGCTGATCGAGGATCTGTGGCAGGGTGAACCGCCGCCCAAAGCCTCGAGCGCACTGCAAGCCCATATCTCCTATCTCCGCCGCGCCCTCGAACCCCATCGCCCGCCCCGTGCCCCCGCCCGCGTGGTGATATCCCAAGCTCCCGGCTATGCCTTGCGCGCAGAACCCACCACCGTGGACGCCTGGCATTTCGAGCGCCTGCTCGCCACCGCCGCCACCGAACCCGACTTGTCGACCCACTACCGAGCCCTCGGCGCCGCACTGTCCCTCTGGCGCGGCCCCGCCCTTGCCGCCTACGCCGACTCCGACTGGGCCGCAGCGGAAATCACCCGCCTCCTGCCGCTCTTGCTCCCGCTTCCAGCGGCGTGCTGTCAGCCAGGGCCCGAAAGCCACTCCGATGAGCGCCATCGACGGTCCGATCAGCGCGACTGCAATCCCCATCCGTACCTCCTGACCGCAGGAACCGGGTTGGTGTGCAACCTGCGTGCAAGCTCTAACGGCCGAAGGCGGTGAACAGGGCTATAGGCGGACACTCGCCAATACTTCTCGGAGATACGAAAAAGGCCGTCTACCAGTGGTCCTGATAGACGGCCTGCGGTGCCCTCGGCAGGATTCGAACCTGCGGCCTTCTGCTCCGGAGGCAGGTCAGGGGCAGTTTCCGGGGTCTTCGGTGGGGTGCTGGCGTATCGAATCGCGGGGTTTCGTCCGGGTCTGTCTGCTCGTGTTCGGGGCGCTTGTGTCACCTTCGTGTCATCGGAATGTTCGGGTGACTTCCCTTCCCCTGCTTCCTCATACTGGCCATCCTGAGCTGAGGGAGGTCGTGTCAAGGGCGCTCTTTCCCTTGACTCGGCCGAGTGAGGTCAGACAATCGGGCCATGAGGAGGCAGGGAGCTACGCAACCACTCTCCTGCACCTGACCGCCGGTTTCACTCAGCAATCCATCTACCCAGCTCGGCCGGTTCTTCGAGCGCTCTTGACGGGACTCGGGGCCGGTATCGGATCGGCTGGGATCGACCACGGCTCGGTGTGCGGTAGGTGGTCTCCGAGGCAAGCGAGCGAAGCTCGTGCGGCAGCCCGTTTGTGAGTCGACCGGATCGCGGCGCCGACGATATCGGCTCGACGGGGCCAGTCCGGATCGGGCTCGACGGATTCTCTCAGCAATGCCGACGCGGGCAGATGTGTGCCTGTCTACGCTTCGGAGGTGATGCGGGAGTCCGCGGTAAGTCGGTAGCGCCCCGGCGGCGATCCCGTCCGCCGACGCACCGCCGCGCCGGTGCCCGACGAGCCTGCGAGGAGGGTGCCGTTGCGTGGCGTGCGCGGCGGCGGCGCGGAGCGCCGCCGGGGCGCTCTTGACTCTATATAGCGAAATTCAGCAACCACTCCAGGAAGCGCGGTTCTAGGCTTCTGTGCTGATCGGGTACTCATTGACGATCAGTGTCCGGTCGGCTGGCCAGATCGACTCCGCGACTTCGAGCACGGTGCCATCTTCAGCGCTTGCGCAGTGGACGACATGGACGACGGGTGCACCATCCGCTAGGTGGAGTATCGAAACCTCTTCGGAGGTGGCGGGCCGGGCGATCAGGCGATCCAGGGCCTTTGCGTAGCGTTTCCCGGACAGCTCTTCGATGCAGAGAAACAGGGCCTTGGGAACGACGGTGGGCATCTCCAGGTAGGTGCCAGCGGCGATCTCCATCGGGATGTAACTCGCGCCGATCTCCTCCGGGCGATTGGTTTCCTTGTCATAGAGATGGCGTCGCCGGGTGACAACCTCTGTCGTGCCATCGGGGAAAAGATCCACGACATGTGCCGGAACTGGCTCGACTCCTGCGAACACGATTTCGTGGCGAAGGTGCGGAGTCAGCAACTTCTGATCAGCGCGTGCGCGGCCGTAGTGTCGCCATCCAGGGCGCTGGAGTCGATCAGTCTCCTTGACAAAAGTGCCGATTCCCTGACGTGACTCGATCAGCCCTTCGGAGATAAGCACGCTGAGCGCCTGTCGCACTGTCGGAAGGCTGGCGTCGTATCGGCGGCCTAGTTCCTGCGCGGTTGGCAGCTGCTGACCTGGCTGGAGCCCGCCAGCATTGATCTCCTGTCGGATCACTTCCGCGATACGTCGGTACTTCGGCGCGAACGCACTGGTGTTGTCCACGTATGCCCTTGTCTTTTTCGTCGTCGTATGCATCTAAGTGTAGGTCTTCATGAAGACTTGACCACCCCCGGGTTCGGTGGTCTACTGGTCTTCAGGTCTTCATGAAGACTTAAAGACCCTCGACAGGATGTTTGCAGACAACGGGGGATGAACGAGACGACTCCCCGGCGATTCGTAGTCGCAGGGGAGTCGGTGCCGAAAGTGGGCGGCTACCCGCTTCGGTCAGTGCCTCATACGGATTGGAGTCCTCGAAGCATGTCCAGTGTAGAGCGTATTCAACGCGGCGGCGGTGGCGTGATGGCGACGAAGCGGAGTCGTGTCGAGTCGAGTCGGGCGCGTTATCGGCGGGAGCTGAAGGAGGCCCGCGAGGAGGGCGCGCGGCTGAGGGCGGCGGATTTGGATCGGCGGGCGCGTGAGGCGCTGCCGTGGGAGGGCGACGGAGCGGACGTGTGGTACTGATGAGCGAAATAGGCACTGCCCGAACGGTTTCGGCTCCGCTGGGCGCTGTGGCTCCGAATCGGCAGACAGCGGCTGAACGTCGCGCGATGCCCGACCTTCGGAATATCGCCGAGGACGCGGCCGAGAAACACGACGTGTGCGCGCGGGTGGTGCCGATGCGGGCGTTCGACCCCAACACCGCCCGCGTCTCCTACATCGGCGCACCCTGCAAAGCCACCGTGGCCTCCACCTGCCCCGCCTGCGCGAAAGCGAACAAGGGCGTACGGGTGATGCAACTGCGCGAGGGGTGGTGCGCCGACCACGAACCCGTCACCCCCGAACCCGTCGTCACCGAAGCGCAAACCGAGGTGCTCGGTGCTCGGGCGGCGCTGTTCGACTCCTTCCACGACGCTCGCCGCGACGGTGACGGCGAACTCGCGGACGCGATAAAGACTCTGGTGGCCGACCTCGACACCGAGCTGCGTGAACTCGGTGTTCGGGGCCGCCTCCCAGCCCTGGAGGAGAAGCCCCGCCGCAAGGCGAAGTCGACCAGGCGGCGTGACGACCTGCCCGACCTGCCCCGCAAGAAGGTCGCCCGAACCACGGTCGGCACCGCCTACGCCGACGGCAGATACCGACCCTCCACGTTCTGGACCATGACCATGGACTCCTACGGCCAGATCAACCGCGTCTGGGACCCCGAGGGCGGCAAGGACAAACGCGGAGCCTGGGTGTCGGACGGCTCACCCGTCGACCCGGACACCTACGACTACCGGCGCGCTGCCCGCGACATCATGCACTTCAAAGCCCTGTTCGAGCGGTTCGTACAGAACCTCCGCAGGGCGGTCGGATGGAACGTGCAGTACTGGGGCTCGGTCGAACCCCAGAAACGCGGCGCACCCCACATCCACCTCGCCATCCGAGGATCGGTGCCGACGAACCTGCTCTACGCGGTGACCGACGCGACGTTCGTCAACATCTGGTGGCCCCACTTCGACCACGAGGTCTACACCGACGACGCTATGCCGGTCTGGGACCACCAGGCAGGCACCTTCACCGACCCACGCACCAAGCGGGCGTTGACCTACTGGGATGACGCCCTGGACGTGATCGCCTCCGTGGACGAGATCGAACCCGCCCACACGATGACCTTCGGCGGCCAGTCCAAGCCGGTCCAAATCCTCGCGGGCACACCGAAGATGGATCAGAAGGTGGCCTACCTGACCAAGTACCTCACCAAGTCCGTCACCGAAGTCCTGGAGGCCGACAGCGCGCGCGTGAACCGCCACTACGACCGGTTACACGCCGAACTCCAACGCACTCCGTGTTCGCCCACCTGCGCGGTGTGGCTGCGCTACGGCATCGTCCCCAAGGGCGCGACCGAGAAGACCCAACCCGGACACTGCCGAGGCAAGAACCACCGCCGAGACCTGCTCGGCGTCCCGGGCAAACGCTGCGTGGCCTCCACCAAATGGACCGGCAAGACCCTGCCCGACCACAAAGCCGAACGCATGGAATACGTGCGTGAACGCCTGGCCGAGATCGGGATCATCCCACCCGACACCTCCCACCTGCGCATCACGCCGGTCGGTCCCGGCGACCGTGACGCGCCCCCACGCTCACACCTGGTCATGGCGGCGGTCGCGGCCCAGATCACCCGCCGCGCCCAATACGCCACCGCCCAACTCGCTCGGGACGAAGGACCGCCAGGCGGCCTGGTTTCACGTGAAACCGTTGCAGCCCAACAGAACTCGACCGGACACCCGGTCGCGGCATAAGGAGAAACCCGCCATGTCCAAACTGCTCAACGAGACCGAGGTCCGCAAGCTGATCCCGATCGGGCACAGCAAGTACTACGAACTCATCGGCACCGGGCAGCTCCGCTCGGTCAAGATCGGCCGTCGCCGGTTCGTCACCGAACAGGCCGTGACCGACTACATCGCCGGACTCGACCAGGCGGCAGCATGAGCCGTCAGCAGTTGCCTCCGCAGATCACGAAGGTGACTGTGGTGGATCGGCAATCGGGCAAGTCGGTGATCCGGTACCAGGTACGGGCGGATGCCGGTGTTGATCCGACTACCGGTCGTCGGCATCAGGTGCGTCGGCGCTATCGCACGGAGCGAGAGGCGCGGGACGCTCTCGTGCGGTTCATGTCCGATGCGGTGTCCGGGGCCTTCGTGCCGCGCAAGGATGTGACGGTGGAGGAGGTGTGCGCGGACTTCCTTAAGAGTCTGCATTGGGCTCGCCCGACCACCCTGGCGGGCTACGAATACAACCTGGCACCGCTGAGGGAACTGCATGGCGGGCTGCCGGTTCAGAAGCTGACCAGGAAGCACGTGGACGACTTGGTTGCCGGGCTCAAGGCGGGCGGGACGAAGACCGCCAAGGGGAGAGTCCGCCGACCGTGGGCCGCTCGGTCGCTCAAGCGAACCGTCGAGACGACTTCGATGGTGCTGGACTATGCCACCGAGCGGAAGTTCCTGACTGCCAACGTCGCACGTGCGATCAAGCCGAAAGCTGGCCGCAAGCGCAAGCCGGTGACCTACACGCCTGCGGAGGTCTCGAAGCTGCTGGCGAGCCTGGATCAGGACCGGGACGGGCACCTGTGGTTCCTGGCGCTGTGCGGGCTGCGGCGGGGTGAGCTGGGTGGGCTCCGTTGGAGCGGCGTCGATCTGAAACGCAAGACGCTGACCGTGCACATCGGCCGGTCGTCCGCTGGTGGGAAGGCGGTCGAGGATGATCCCAAGACCGAATCCGGGACTCGGACCCTGCCCATGGATGACGAGATGGTTGAGGTGCTGCGGCGGGCGCGTCGTCGGCAGCGAGCGGACCGGATGCAACTGGGGGAGGCGTATCGGGACGGCGACTATGTGGCGTGCAACGAGGACGGCACCCCGTATCACCCGGACACGATCACGCATCGGTGGGCGAAGGCGGTGAAGCGGGCCGGTGTGCGCCACATCCGTCTGCATGACGCGCGTCACACCTGCGGAACGACGATGCACTTGCGCAAGGTTCCGTTGGCGGTGATCGCGGCGTGGTTGGGGCACGCGGATGCCAGTGTCACCGCGCGGATTTACACGCATTCGCAGGATGACGCTCTGCGGGAGGCGGCGCGGACTTTGGGGGAGGTTGTGTCATCTCGTGTCATCGACGCGGGCTGATGGCTCGGACGAGAGAGGCCCCGGACCGGTCATGCGCTGGTCAGGGGCCTTTGTCGTGTGTGCCCTCGGCAGGATTCGAACCTGCGGCCTTCTGCTCCGGAGGCAGTGAGTATCTATGCAGGTCAGAGGCTTACAGAGGGCAGTGCGTGCAACTCACGTGCGATAGCGGGTTACTTGTTGTCCAGCGCCCGGATGAGTAGATCCTTGACTTCGGCTACGGATTCCTCGATGGACCGCACCCGCGAGTTGGTGTCATCGAGCTTGGTTTCGATGCGACCGACGCGGCTGTCGACCCGTTCGATTCTCTCGCCCACTTGGTCGAGCCGCTCGCGGGTCTGCTGGCTGAGAGCGTTGACGGTAGCCAGAACCGCGCGGTAGTCGGCTCGTTCGGCCTCGAGCGCGGCAGCCCGAGCTTCGAGTTCGGCGAGCGTAGCGGACATAGCCTCCAAGAGTACCTGCATTAGTTCTTCACCACGATCGACTTGGGCAGCGGTGCTGCGGTTCCGCGAGCGGCCAACTTGCTCAACTCGGCCGCGATCTCTTTGTCTCGGCCGTCGACGGCGTGTAGGTACCGCGAGGCCGCGACGTCGGAGGCGTGACCG
Organism: Nocardia sp. NPDC005366; assembly: GCF_040606855.1. Taxonomy (NCBI): domain Bacteria; kingdom Bacillati; phylum Actinomycetota; class Actinomycetes; order Mycobacteriales; family Nocardiaceae; genus Nocardia; species Nocardia sp. NPDC005366. The sequence continues at coordinate 37,220 of NZ_JBEXFQ010000044.1, read as the reverse complement.
AGCCGCTTCTTGAGATCGGCCAGGCTGGCGCCGGTCGACGCTGCGAGGGTCTGACCGGTATGCCGGAGGTCGTGGAACGTGACGCTCACCCCGGCGCGGTTGCGGGCACGGGTGAACGCCTTCCGGATCGCGTCTCCGCGCATCCGGTCGCCGCCGCGGCCGACGAACAGCCATTGCTTACCCGCCCACTTCTCCAAGTGCTCGGCAAGGTACGGCTTGAGATGCGGGGGAATCGACACGGGCCGCTTGCCCGCTGGCGTCTTCGGGTCCTTGTCGAACTTCCGCGGTGACTCCAACAGTTCGACGCGGTTCCGTCGAACCCACACCTCGTTGTTCTCCAAGTTGAGGTCAGCGACGGCCAGACCGCATATCTCCCCGCGGCGAAGCCCGCACCATGCCGCGAGCAAGACTGCGGCACGGTACCTCGGAGTGATCTTCTCGACCAGATCCGCGACTTCGGCGACCGACGCAACCGGTCGCTCTTGGGCCTTGTCGGCGCCAGCGCCCTTGATGTTGAACGGGTTCGCTCGGATCGCGTTGTCCCGGATCGCGCAGTTCATCACGGTACGACCAAAACGGTAGGACTGGGCGATAGCCGTGCGGCCACCCTTGCCCGCGAGAACTTTGGCGTGCCAGCTGCGGACTACCGGGCCGGTGATGGCGACCAGGGACAGGTCGAGCAGATCCACCATGTGCAGGCGCATGTTCCGCCTACAGTCCTCCGCCCACTTCTCCCCGATGTTCGGGTTGTGCTCCAGGTACGCCGCGGCGTAGTCGCGGAACTTTTGGCGCCCGAGGTTGCCGTCGATCCACACGCCCTTGCTGATCTCGGCTTCGATGTTGACCAGCCAGCGGTCCGCGTCGGTCTTCGTGCGGAAGGTATTCGGTGCGTTCTGTCGCTGCCCGTTGGGGCTGGTGAACGATGCCTGCCATCGGCCCGAGGCCAGCTGGCGGACCGCACCGAAGCGACGGCGAGAACTCTTCGGCATCAGGCACCGACCTGGCCACCGTGCCACGTGACCGAGATCGGCTCGACTCGTCCGGCCTGGGCGAACGCTTCCAAGTCACCGACCGAGAAACGGACGTGACGGCCGACCTTGTAGAACACGATCCGGCGTTCGGCGACGATTCGCCGGATGAACCGCTCGGTGGTCCCGAGGTAGCTCGCGGCTTGCGGCACACTCAGGTATTTGGCGTCGGTGCGATCTTTGCCTCCGCTCATGGTGGTCTCTCCGTTTCGGTGCGGCGCGTTGGTTCGTACGGTGGTGCGCTGCGGGACAGCGGGTGTCTCATCCGGTGCGTAGGTGTCCCGCCCGGTGCGCACCGTGTCTCCCTGTGGGACAGTCGGTGTCCCGTGGTGCGCACCGCTGTCCCGCGCGGTGCGCTCGACGGTGCGCAGGGTGTCCCGCCCGGTGCGCACGTTGTTACTTGACGTGACATCGAACAGTGGTTCGGGATCGGTACCGGTCGGTCGGTGTTGGTTGGTCGGGTAGGCGTCGGTCGGCGTCGACGCGCTGGTGGTAGGCGTCGGGTAGGCGTCGGCGCGCTGCGTGGCGTCGACGGTGGGCGTCGGCGCGCTGGTGTGGTGCGCGCCGCTGTCCCTGCTGTCCCGGGGTGTCTCACCGGTGGTGTGTAGTGGTTCGCTCACGCCACACCCCACGGTGTGATGACAGGGACGTTCGGGTCGGTGAGATCGTCGTAGTCGACTGCGGCGATTCGTAGCGCACTGTCGTTGTCGAGGACTCCGGTGCGTGTGAGTCGGTCGACGGTGCGCAGAACCGCGTCGGGCTGGGTGTCTCCGGCGCACACCCAGAGCAGTCCGCTCCCGAAATCAGGCGCGGTGCGCACCGCGCGCACCACCGTTTCGGTGAGGTTGCTGGCTGTGGGGGAGCTGCCGATATCGACGCGCACCGCGACTAGCGAGTCTCCGAGGTGCGCGCGCCCCTCGAACAAAAACCGGCCTTCGTAGCCCTCGAAATAGCGCAGTTCGCGTTCGGATTCCCACTCGAACATCCCGGTGGCGCCCAACGCGATCCGCGTCAACGCCGTGGCGCGCGCCCGCACCGACCACAAGCGGGAAGGTGTCCAGTCCGGGAGCGGACGGCCGAGCATCTGCCGTATCGCCTTGCGGGTCGGCACAATCCACTTCGGACCGGCACCGACCTTGCGCAGCGGTTCCACCATCCCGCCCTCGCGCAGCCCGGAAAGCATCTCGTAGACATGATTGCGGCCGGTGCCGAGGAGCTTGGCCAGGACATCGGGTTGCATCGCGCGGTGCTGTACGACCGCGAACAGGGCTCGCGACTCGCGGCCGGTGGCGTAGTAGTAATCGTCGCGCAGTTCGTTGCTGGTCATGACACATCCTTGGAGGCAGGCGAAGGGGAGAGGTTCGGGACCGATGTCGCGCGCACCGCTGCCCGGTGACCGAGGAACTTCGTCCACTCGGCGTCGAAATCGTGTAGGGCCAAGTGCATGTCGAGCTTGGCCAGCTCGTCGGGGAGTCGGTCGACGGCGGCCATGACGGTCTTTTCGACCGTGCGCCCGCGGTAGAGGTAGAGAATCCCGATCATGGGTTCGGGTTGGGCGTCGCGGGCGGCCCAGATCGCGCCTCGTAGGGCTTTGTCCATGTTCGATGCGCTTTTCTGGGTCCGTTCGACCTCGACCGCCCACCACCCATAGGTGCCGCTCACCCGGCCGAGGAACCGGCCGTCGTGGATATGTCCGGTGGAGTCGAACCTCGACCTCGACCGGCGCCGCTCGACTTCTGCGTCGTGGCGTAGTCGACGTTCGGAAACCCACCGGTGCGGGTCGGACCCAGCGAGCATGATCCGGGCCTGGGCGACGGCACGGTAGTGCTCGACGTCTTTATCCGGTGGCTTCCACACCGTGTACGGGCGCCAGCCGAGGTATGACGCCGCGGTTTCCCCGGTCGGTACCACCCACTTCGCACCCGCCAGCACCTCGACCGGCTTCGTCACCAGCCGATCGGCGTACATCTGCTTGACCAGCCCGTAGACATGCGATTCGTCCATGTTCAGGTACCAGGCCAACACGTCGGTCTGCATCCCGTACAAGTCGACCAAACCAGCGACCGCGGTCGTACGCCGTGCCGTCCACAGCGACGACGCACCCGACTTATCCGCGATCAGCCGATGCGCCGACGCACGCGGCAATCCGACCCGCTCAGCGATCTCACGCACCGTGAAACCGGCCTCTCGCAAGGCGGTAGCTTCACCCAGCACCACCTCGACCTTTGGTGCCGCGATGCCCAGCTGTCGCGCGATCTGTTGGTAGGTGGCTCCGAGATCGCGCAGGTGTCGGATGCGCTGGTCCCGTTCGTCCGGCACCTTGCCTCCACCCGCCTGCTCCCTCTTCTTATGGTTCATCAGGAATCGACCCCCTTTCTGCTGGAAGAGCGTGGAAAACGTTGCATTGCAAGAAGACCGAAATTTCGAGGACTTCTTCACCCCATAGCCGGACCGCTCGAGACGTCTTGGGCACCGTGGATGGCCGTAGAAGTCCCCTGAGTGCGGTCTGTGGCCATGGCTATCCCCTTTGCTGGAATTCGTGGAAGACGTTGTATTGCAATCAGACCGAAGAGACCGGTCTCGTCTCGACGCCCTGGCGGTCCTATCTCGGACGTCTTTGTCTCGTCTTGGACGTGCTCTGTCCACCGGTGTCTCGTCTATGTCCGGTTGCGGCCGTGCGGTAACGAAACCCGGGTCACGGCCGCGCGTTCATCGGCTGCGCTCGACACCGTGACCGCGGCTGTAGGAGCGGTATCGGTCCGGCTGCTGGGGGTGGATGTCGCGTTCTTTGAGTGGTGAGTTCTGGTCGACCCAGGACATGAGCGCGCGCATGCGGGCGTTGGTGTGGATCGTTGTACCGGCCGCGGGCGGAGTGTCGGCGCCTCGTTCACCAGGGCGAGGTTGTGGATTCGGTGCGGGCGGTGGTGGCGGTGTGGGCAGTGGTCGGCGTCCGTTGGTGCGTGGTTGGGCAGGGCCGAACATCTCGCGTGCTTCGACGCCGGGGAACATCGCTTCGAGGACCTGGCAGTAGTCGGGGTAGGGCAGGTCTTTGAGTCCACCCGAGCACCAGCGGGCGAGGGTGCCCCGTGCGGGTGCGTGGCCGACCATCCACGGCGCGTGTTCGGCGGCGGCCTTGTCGAATTCGTGGCGAAACTTCGAGTGGGTGTACCAGAACCGTTCGCGCAGCATCGCTTTGAGTTCGTTGCCCTCGGTCTGCGGGCGGGTCATCGGGTGTGGTCCAGTCCGTCGCCACGACCGCGGCGCTGATACACCGGCTGCGGCAGTGGTGGTGCGGGTTCGCGCTCCCGGTCGGTACCGCGGTTCGGGTGGATGTCGGCTTCCTTGAGCGGAGAATGCGCGTCGACCCACGACATCAGTTCCCGCATGCGGTCACTGGCCCGCCAGTCGTGTTCGCGGCGTTGGGCTATCGCGTCGGGCCATAGCTCCGACTCGCGCACGCCCAGCGTCACAGCGGTTTTGAGCATGTTCGCCGGGTACGGAGTGCGGCCGAGCTGGACCCAGCGTTCGACGGTTTTGGGGTCGATATCGAGCTGTTCGGCCAGCCGCTCGATGGTCAGTCCGGCCTCGACCATGGCATTGCGCAAACGGTGATTCGGTGTACGTCGCTGCTGGCTCATCGCGAGCGCTCCACACCACGTTTGCGGTTGTGAGACCGGTTCCGGTCGGGTTCGCGCTGCGGGTGGATGTCGCGTTCTTTGATCGGGGAGTGCGCGTCGACCCAGGACATCAACTCGCGCATCCGTTCTTGCTGGGCGCGTCCCTTCTCCGGGGTTTCCTGGCGGGTTTGCGTGGTCTCGCGATCTCGCCGGGCCTGGAGTTCGTCGAGATCCTGACTCGCCGCGAGGTGCACCGCGTCGGCGTCACGCCGAGCCTGGACACGTTCGTCGCGGTCGGGGTGATCGGTGTGCCATTTCCGTTCGATGGCATCGATCGCGGCCTGTGACCTGGGGCGGGCGGGTATCGACCACCATGCCGACTTCTCGAACGCGGTATTCGCTCCGAGCCCGTACCAGCGAGGAGCCTGGTCGGATCGTTCTACACTGGACATGCTTCAGCGACCTCTCATCCTGAAGTGAATTCGGGGCGGACGAGCATCCGCCCCGGTGCATCGGCTCCTCAGTGACTGCGAATCACTGAGGAGCCTTTTGTGTCTCTAGCGCCGACTTCTGCGATCGGTTGTGAGGTCAGCAACAGACACCTATGGAGCGTAAGGGGTACTTTAGTGTGTGTCTAGTACAAAAGTGTGGATGTCTGGAACCCGCACTTAAGTGCGGGCGCCCCGTACCATCGGGCCACGTAGGACATCCATCCCGGACTAGGAGGACTGGACATGTACGCACTGGTCGTACGCTTCGACCTGAGAGATCCCGCGAGCGCTGAGGCGTTCGACGTCCTTGTTGCCGACACGGTCCGACAGATTCGCGACCTGGAGCCGGGCACTCTCTCCTACGTCACGCACCGGGTGGAGGGCGAGCCTCTCGCTCGACTGTTCTATGAGGTGTACGAAGACCGTGCGGCCTTTGACGCACATGAAGCGCAGCCTCACACTGTCCGGTTCCTGACCGAGCGGGATCGGTTCATCGTGACAACTCGTGTCGAGTTTCTTACTCCAACCTCGGGCAAGGCGCTCCCTGGCCATGACTGAACACGACGTCGAAATCGGCCGCAAGATCGCAGCCCACCGAGTACGAAAAGGGTTGTCGCAAAAGGAATTCGCGCCGCTCATTGATCGGTCGGAGACGTGGCTGTCTCAAGTCGAGCGGGGAATCCGAGCCGTCAAGGCGCTTGATGTGTTGGAGCGGATTGCGGCAGTACTCGATATTCCGCTTGCGGAACTTGCGCCAAATGCGCCCGCGGTTGCGGCCGAACAGGTGCCATCAGAAGCGGTGCCGTTGCGGTCGCTGCTGAGTGCCAACTTCGGCCTGCGGGCTCTGATCGACGCGAGTTCAGGACTGGTGGCCGATACGGACAGCTTGGAGAGCGGCACTGAACAGGCATGGACCCTGGCCCATGAGGCCAAGTACGAGGAACTTATTTCGCTGCTTGAGGTTCTGTTGCCGCGCCTGGAATCTGCGGCTGCGACCGCGACCGATCCACGAAGTGCTTTCGCGCAACTTGCCCGGTGCTACCACGCATGCGCCGCCGCCCTCGCCAAACTGCGGCAGTACGACGCCGCGTGGGTGGCGGCTGATCGGGCGATATCTGACGCCGCCCGCGCCTCTGATCCGCTCCTGATGGGTGAAGGGGCATTTAGGCTGACGCTTATTTTCCAAGGTGCGAATCAGCTTGACCAGGCTGAACACACGGCTGCTACCGCGCAGGCAGCATTGAGCGAACTTGCGGCACAGGGTGCTCCGGAAGCCTTGAGCGTCTTCGGTGCCCTCACGCTTCAACTGGCCATCATCGCGGCGAGGACTGACCGAACTGAGGAGGCGCGGAGGTTCATCGAACAAGCGCGAGTCGCCGCGACTCGTCTCGGTCGAGACCGCAATGACTATCACACAGAGTTCGGGCCTACCAACGTCCAGCTGCACGAGGTTGCCGTTGCGGTTGAGTTGGGTGATGCAGGCGAAGCAATCAGGATCGCGGCCGGTATCGATGCGTCTCGGTTGTCGGCTGAGCGTCAAGGACGTTTGGCAATTGACGTGGCGCGCGCCTGGACGCAGCGACGGAATGTGGACCGGGCCTTGTCGGCGTTGGAGACAGCTGAGAGCGTGACCCCTGAACAGGTTCGCAGCCACAGTCTTGTCCATTCCAGTGTTCGTGACCTCATGCGTATCAACTCGTCCGCTGGACCGGCGTTAGCCGATTTTGCCCGTCGCATCGGCATGGACGTGTAGGTAGGCGTGGCGACCGTCCACGGCGTGAGAAGTCCCCTCTTAAGAGGTAGGTCTGACCGCCGCCGGTCACCGGGACAGTGTCCAGAATTCTGGACATCCGAACTTGATGCATATGCCTCAAGTTGAGTCCTAGGCATCAACTATCAGATCGACTCCCATGCCTCAAAATTCCCTTGTAAGAGGTAAGTCTCAGTGCCGCTCGCGATGGCTATCATTTGATGCCTATGCGCCAATTCTTACCTCTTACGAGGTAACTCTGGTACCCACCCGAACCGCTCGGCTGCGAGCCGCCGCGCGGGCATCCCGATAGCTGAACATTTCCCCTCGTAAGAGGGGAGACGTCGTTCGCGTCTCCAACGCCGCGATCCGATGATGCCTAGGCATCAAGGCTTTGATGCGCAAGCCTCGGCTTTCCCCTCTTACGAGGTAATTTCGTGCGTGGCTGCGGACCGATCGACGGCCTTACCTCGTAAGAGGTAAGAACTCCTAAGGGAAGTGCCTTCGACGCTGTCCGGTTTCGTGGATGCCTGGTTGATGCCTACGCATCAAGTTGACGCGTAGGCATCAACCAGACCGGCGCCTACGCATCAAAAATCTCACCTCTTAAGCGGTCACTTGCCCAGCGGTGCTCACCCTCCTCTTGTGGTCATCTCCTCCGGTTCCGCACCTGCCCGTACACGCCTCGACACCCAGACCTTCTACTCACCTTGCGTGCCCTAGACGCAACTTTCACATCCCTACCCAACCCGCTCCCAACCCCTCCTCTTGTGGTCTTCCCCTCCCTTCTGGTCTCTCTCTTCCGTTCGCTCACTGCTCACTTGATCTCTTCTCGCCTCTGCCTGCCCCCACGCTGATTCTCTAAATACAGCGAAGCGTTAGAGAATCAGCGTGGGGGCAGGCAGAGGCGAGACGCCGAAGGCGCAGGTCAAAGCAAGTTCGGGGGATCTGTCTCGCTTATTCTTGGGACTTCTCGTCTGCGGGACATCTGCGAGACGTCTGCGAGACATCTGCGAGACGGTGAGTCGCCTTGCGTGTTCGTTTTTTTCGTTTTAGCTTTGAATATGGCCGAAGTACTGCACCACACCGTCCTACCTTCCGCAACGGACGAAGATGACAGCTTGCCCCTGCTCCGGGACATCCTCGCCGGAGACGGCGATGTCTCGGTGGCGTCGGCCAGCGCGGCGGCGCCTCTGCCAACCGCGGTCAGGACGGTGCTTGCGGACGCGGTCGCGGCGCTCATGGCTGGGCAGGCCGTCACTATTCAGCCCCAGCGGACTGTGTTGACCACTCAAGAGGCGGCAGAGATCCTCGGGATCACCCGTCCGACCCTTGTGCGATTGCTGCGTTCAGGCAAGATCCCGTTCACAACGCCCGGGCGACACCGTCGGGTTGAGTTGGCCGATGTGCTTGAGTTCCAGCAGCAGTTGCGGAAGCGTCGACGCGAGGTCCTTGAGGAGATGGCTGAGGAGTCGGCAGGCGATCCGGACGAGGCTGTTGACGGCTTTTTCGAGACCCGGTAACGGAGAGAATGTTATGCCAGGGTTTCGAGTGGTCCTCGATGCGTGCGTGATGATTCCGCAGACTCTCAATGACTTGCTGTTGACGTTGGCCGACGCTGAGCTGTTCCAGCCGGTGTGGACGCCCGACCTGCTTGACGAGGTCGAGCGAAATCTGATTAGGAAGCTCAATGTGCCAGCAGAACGGGCACAGCGAAGAGTTGCTCAGATGCGAACCGCGTTTCCGTTCGCGGAGGACGAATCGCGTGGTTACAGGGAGTTGATCCCTGCGATGACCAATGATCCGAAAGACCGCCACGTGCTGGCAGCCGCCGTCATTTCAGGCGCTAGCCTGATCGTAACAGCGAACCTAAAGGACTTTCCCAAGTCTGCGCTTGAGCCGCTGGGAGTCGAAGCCATCCATCCAGATGAGTTCTTGCGCGATCAACTCGCCCTCGACCCCGCCGCTGTGCTGAGGTCTATGGGTGACCAAGTGGGCCGCAACCAGCGCCCCCCGCAGACCGTCGGGGAACTGCTTACGGCCTTGATACCGCTCACGCCCCGATTCGTGGAATCCGTGCGTGCCCTGCTGCCCGCGCAAGACCAAGCAACATCCGGCGATGAGTCGACACCCCAAATCGTGTCGCTGTTGGAACTTACGGACGAACAGATCGAACTGGCTGACCCTGCCCTGCACGCCTGGCTTGCCCACCTCCGGACAATGTCACCGGAGAGGCTCGTAATGTTCGATGACCATCGGAAACTGGTGCAAATCGCGTGGGACTTCTTACATCCGGCCGTCAGAGATGGCGACCTGCGGTCGGTGTGGTCGAAAGTAGACCTCGACCTCAGACACTCGCTGGCGAGGAAGTGGGTGCAGGACAACCATCGCGATATCGACCGGAACCGCTGGAATCCCAGCGAAGTAGTGAACGCGCTCACTTCCCCCGACCCGGAGCATCCCCTTTGGCATCACTTCGAAAGAGTCTATGTGCGGAGTTTCAGAAGTGTTCTGCCTCCGGCGGAACACTGGGGGATCGGTGCTGAAGCTGAGATCGTAGGCCCGGACTTGGAAGTCTTGTACCTCTACGACACCTCTGCCCTTGAAAACGGCTGGACGTGGCGAGGTGAAGTGCAGCTGGTGTTTCCACTTCTGATGCGCCTGGTCGATGGCCAATGGCTTTTGCGCAACCTCGGATCAAAGGAAGACCCGGTGGAGCTCTACTCGACCAGTCGGTAGTAAATCTATGGGTAGATCGCTGGGGCCTCGACCGCGCGCTGCCGTGCAACTCGCGTGCAAGATCGACCGGTCGAGAGGGGCAACCGACGGCTACCTACGGTCAGTCGAGAACCGGGCAGCTGGGCTATCAAAAAGGCCATCCACCTGGAGATTTGGTGGATGGCCTTTGGTGCCCTCGGCAGGATTCGAACCTGCGGCCTTCTGCTCCGGAGGCAGACGCTCTATCCCCTGAGCTACGAGGGCGGGATAGTTCTCGATCGGCGGCTAGCCGTCGGATCGGGCGGGGAAAGCGTATCGCATCGTCTGCCGTCCGCCAAAAAGCGGGTGGGGCCGGGTTATTTGGTTCGTCTCAGTTGAGGGGGAGTGGTGCGCCGCCCCGTGCGGTGAGGAGTTTCGTGATGAGTTGGGATTCGTTTTTCTGGGTTTCGGCCATGGTGGCGGCGAGGGTGTGCACGGCGGTGGTTGTCGCGTGTTCGGCCGCGTATTCGATCATGGCGAGGCCGCCCTGGTGGTGGCGCAGCATGAGCTGGAGGAAGAGCGGGTCGAGGTCAGCGGATTGCCGCAGGGCCGCGAGTTCGTCCGCGGTGGCCATGCCGGGCATGGTCGCGGTCGGGCCGGTCATGGTGTGGTCGTGGCCGCCGGTATGCGATGCGGTCATCCAGCCCATGTAGCCGTCGACGCTCTGCGCGGGCTTGCCCCACAGTTGCAGCCAGCCCTGCATGCGCCCGATCTGGGCCTGTTGGGTGGTCATGATGTCGTAGGCGAGGCGGCGCACGTCGGTGTCGGTGGAACGCATCAGTGCGATGCCTGCCATCTCCACCGCTTGGGCGTGGTGGGCCGACATGTCCTGGGTGAAGCCGATATCGACGACGTCAGGGTCGGGTTCGGAGGCTCCGTCGAGCGGGATGCGCGCGAGGGTGCCCATGGCGAAGCCGATGAGGATGGCGCCGATCGCGCCGAGGACGAGTAAAGCGGTGCGTTGGCGACGGATTTGCGCGATGAGTCCTGTCCCCGTCGCGTCGCCGGGTTCGTGCGAATCCGAACCCGGATTCCCGGGTGCGGACTCCATTACCGCCCCTGCGCTGGTTGCGGTTGCGGCGCCATTCCGGTCGGCAACGACGGCACGCCCGGAATATTCGGCATGCCGGGAAGCCCCCCGCTACCGCCGCTCAGCTCTGCCGTGTCGGTGATGATGCCGGATCCGTCCATCTGCACCGCGCCGGGGCCGACCGGCGATGGATCGAACGGGGTCGGGTTGTCGCGGTCGAAGTACGGATTGGAGCAGTCCGCGCCGACTTCGGGGTAGGCGAACTGATTCTGGCGAAGCGCGGTGATGAACTGGTTGATCCGCTTGTCGTCGGGGCTGTCCACCTTCAGTTGGTGGCCCCAGGATTGCAGCGAGACCGCCTTGTCGAGCCCGGGGTAGGGCGACATCAGCGTGTACGTCTTGCCCTCGACCTTCTTGCGCAAGGTCTCGATGCCCGCGGCGTCGACCTTGTCCGGGTTGTAGGTGATCCAGACAGCGCCGTGTTCCAGCGAGTGCACGGCGTTCTCGGAGCGGATCGCCTTGCTGTAGACCACCCCGGTGCATGCCGCCCACGCCTGGTCGTGGGGACCGCCGAAGGGCGGGGTCTGGTCGTAGGCCACCCGTTGGGTCGGATCGATATGTTTACCGGCGCCCTGCGCGTAGTCCTTCTTCAGCACGCCCTCGATCTGGTCGGAGGGATCCTTCTTCTGCGCGCTCGGCGTGAACTTGTCGAGGTCGGCCCGCTCGCGGTACTTCGGGACCAGGCTGTAGGCCAGTGCGCCGACCAATGCGATGATTACCACGGCCGCGCCGATGGCCAACCACGGGATCTGGCGTTTCCCCGGAAGCCGGCTCTTGCCGCCGCCCCCCTTCTTGAGGGAGGGCGAGCCCTTCCCTGCGGCTCGGACGGCCTTGGCCGACTTCGAGGCACTATTGCTACTCGGCATCGCTCGTTGTGCTCTCTCGACGTGATGATTGCGCTGTGCTGCGTGGTGCCCGCCCGAAGGTGTTCACCTGCCCAGACCATAGGATAGAGACTCGTGACTCCAGCTGACCTTGCAGACCTCCTCCGCGTGATCGCCGCGAAGGTGCTCGTCGAACGTGGACTGGACCCCGAGGTCCTCCCCGCCGAGGTCACTGTGGAGCGTCCGCGTAATCCGGAACACGGTGACTATGCCACGAATGTGGCTCTTCAGGTCGGGAAGAAGGCGGGGACGAACCCGAGGGAGCTGGCCGGCTGGCTCGCCGACGCGCTGGGCGCCGCGGACGGCATCGCCGCCGCGGAGGTCGCCGGCCCCGGCTTCCTGAACATCCGGCTCGCCGCCGCCGCGCAGGCCGTGATCGTGACGAAGGTGCTGGCCGCCGGCGCGGATTACGGCACCGCCGACGTGTTGAGCGGCACCGCGATCAACCTGGAATTCGTCTCCGCGAATCCGACCGGGCCGATCCATCTGGGCGGCACGCGCTGGGCCTCGGTCGGTGACGCGCTCGGGCGCATTCTGGCCGCGCAGGGCGCCGATGTCACCCGCGAGTACTACTTCAACGACAACGGCGCGCAGATCGATCGGTTCGCCAACTCCCTGGTCGCCGCCGCGACCGGCGCTCCGACCCCGGAGGACGGGTACGCGGGCGCCTACATTAACGAGATCGCCGAGACGCTACTCGCGCAGCATCCTGATGCGCTGAACCTGCCGGACAACGAGCGGCACGAACTGTTCCGGCGCGAGGGCGTCGAGCTGATGTTCACCCACATCAAGCAGACCCTGCACGATTTCGGCACCGATTTCGACGTGTATTTCAACGAGAGCTCGCTGTTCGCCTCCGGCGCGGTCGACAGGGCCGTCGAGGATTTGAAGACGTCGGGCAATCTGTACGAGAAGGACGGCGCCTGGTGGATCGCCAGCACCGAATACGGTGACGACAAGGATCGCGTCGTCATCAAGAGCGACGGCACTTCCGCCTATATCGCGGGCGATATCGCCTATTTCCAGAACAAGCGGGCGCGCGGATTCGACCTGTGCATCTACATGCTCGGCGCCGACCATCACGGCTATATCGGCAGGCTGAAGGCCGCCGCCGCCGCGTTCGGCGACGATCCGAACACCGTCGAGGTGTTGATCGGCCAGATGGTGAATCTGGTGAAGGACGGCTCGGCCGTGCGGATGAGCAAGCGCGCCGGCACCGTCGTCACCCTCGATGATCTGGTCGAGGCCATCGGTGTCGACGCCGCCCGCTATTCCCTGGTTCGTTCGTCGGTGAATTCCAGTATCGATATCGATCTGGATCTGTGGACCAAACAGAACAACGAGAACCCGATCTATTACGTGCAGTACGCGCACGCCCGCACCTGCCGCATCATCGACAATGCGGCGGCATTCGGTTTCGCGTCCGTCGCACCGGATTTCGGCCTGATGACCTCCGATCGTGAGGGCGAGCTGATCCGCACCCTCGGCGAATACCCCCGGGTGGTGGCGAGCGCGGCCGAGATGCGCGAACCGCATCGGGTCGTGCGCTATCTGGAGGAACTGGCCGGTGCGTATCACCCGTTCCAGTCCGATGACGATATGCGGGTGCTGCCCCGGGGTGAGGAACCCGTCAACGCTCTCAACGCGGCCCGCCTCGAATTGGTCAAGGCCACCCGGCAGGTGCTGGCGAACGGACTCGGGTTGCTCGGTGTGAGCGCACCGGAGCGAATGTGAGTGCGCCGCTGTCGAGTTGCGTGCGCGCGCTCGCTGATCTCAGGAAGGAACTACGGTGAGTGCTCATCCCGCCGGGCCCCGGCACGCCGAAATCCCGCACGCCCCGAATCTGGCCGAGCGCCCTTCGGACTCGCGGCAGATGATCGATCTGCCCGCGAATGTCTGGCCCCGCAATGTCTCCCGTGACGACGGTGGCGTGGTTCGGCTGGCCGGAGTGCCGGTGTCGGATCTGGCCGCACGGTTCGGTACTCCGCTTTTCGTGGTCGACGAGGACGACTTCCGTTCCCGCTGCCGCGATATGGTGCGCGCCTTCGGGCCGGATGCTCGGGTGCATTACGCCTCCAAGGCATTCCTGTGCGGCGAGATCGCGCGCTGGATCCGCGACGAGGGCCTGTCGCTGGACGTCTGTTCCGGCGGTGAGTTGGCGATCGCCCTGCACGCGGGTTTCCCCGCACAGCGAATCGCGTTGCACGGCAACAACAAGTCGGTGGACGAGCTGGAGAGCGCCGTGCGCGCGGGCGTCGGGCACGTGGTGGTCGACTCGCTGATCGAGATCGATCGCCTGGAGGCGGTCGCGGGCGCCGCGGGTGTGGTGCAGGACGTACTCGTTCGCGTCACCGTCGGCGTGGAAGCCCATACGCACGAATATATTTCGACCGCGCACGAGGATCAGAAATTCGGCTTCTCGATCGCCGGTGGCGACGCCATGGAGGCTCTGGCGCTGGTCTTCGAGGCGAAGAATCTGCGACTGGTCGGCCTGCACAGCCATATCGGGTCGCAGATCTTCGAGATCGACGGGTTCGAGATCGCGGCCAGGCGCATCCTCGGCCTGCTGCGTGACGCCATCGACAAATTCGGTGCCGAGCGCACCGCCCAGATCTCGATCCTCGATCTCGGTGGCGGACTTGGTATTTCGTATCTGCCCAGTGACGATCCGCCGCCGCTGGACGAGTTCGCGGCCAAACTGCGCGGCTTGGTCGAGGCGGAAGCCGCCCACGCGGGTCTGCCGATGCCGAAGATCGCGGTGGAGCCCGGCCGCGCCATCGCGGGTCCGGGCACGGTCACCCTCTACGAGGTCGGCACCATCAAGGATGTCTCCCTCGACGGCGGCCTGCGGCGGCGCTACGTCAGCGTGGACGGCGGTATGAGCGACAACATCCGTCCGGCGCTGTATCAGGCCGATTACGACTGCCGCCTGGTCTCGCGTTCGTCCCAGGCGCGACCGGTCGTCGCGCGTGTGGTCGGAAAACATTGTGAGAGTGGCGATATTGTCATTCGCGACACCTGGATGCCCGCCGATGTCGGTCCGGGGGATCTGATCGCGGTGGCAGCCACCGGTGCGTACTGCTACTCGATGTCCAGCCGCTACAACCAGTTGACCCGCCCGGCGGTCGTCGCCGTTCGCGACGGGCAGCCGCGGCTGATCCTGCGCCGGGAAACGGTCGCAGATCTGCTCAGCCTGGAGGTACAACAGTCATGACCGCAGTGGCCAAGATCGGTAGTTGGGGAGCGGATCGCCCGCTCGGCGTCGCGGTCCTCGGCATGGGCAATGTCGGCACCGAGGTCGTGCGAATTCTGCGCGATCACGCGAGTGACCTGCACTCGCGTGTCGGCGCGCCGGTGGTGCTTCGCGGTGTCGCGGTCCGTGATCTCAGCAAGGATCGCGGTCTGCCCGCCGATCTGCTGACCGACGACGCCGACGCGCTGGTAGCCCGCGACGACGTCGACCTGGTGGTCGAGGTGGTCGGCGGGATCGATCCCGCCCGCCGACTGATCCTCGCCGCGCTGAACGCGGGCAAATCCGTGGTGACCGCGAATAAGGCCCTGCTCGCCGACTACACCGGCGAACTGGCCGCGGCGGCCGAGCGCAACCGCGCCGACCTCTACTTCGAGGCCGCCGTCGCCGGTGCGATCCCGGTGGTGCGTCCGTTGATCCAGTCGCTGTCGGGCGATCGGGTGAACCGAGTGGTCGGCATCGTCAACGGCACCACCAATTTCATCCTCTCCGCGATGGACGAGACCGGCGCCGATTATTCGGCGACGCTGGCCGAGGCCACCCGCCTCGGCTACGCGGAAGCCGATCCGACCGCCGATGTCGAGGGCTACGACGCCGCCGCGAAGGCCGCGATCCTGGCCTCGCTGGCCTTCCACACCAGGGTCACGGCCGCCGACGTCTATCGCGAGGGCATCTCGAAGATCAGCGCCGAGGATCTGGAAACCGCGTCCGCGGTGAATTGCACGGTCAAGTTGCTCGCCATCTGTGAACGGGTGGCCTCGGGGCCGGGTGAGCCCACCCCCGAGGAGGGCGGCAAGGAGCGTGTCTCGGTGCGCGTCTATCCGGCGCTCATTCCCCGCAAACATCCGCTGGCCGCGGTCAGCGGCGCGTTCAACGCGGTGGTGGTCGAGGCAGAGAACGCGGGCAGGCTCATGTTCTATGGTCAGGGTGCCGGCGGCGCTCCGACGGCGTCCGCGGTGCTCGGCGATCTGGTCATGGCCGCCAGGAACAAATTCTTCGGTGGCCGCGCTCCGGGCGAATCGGTTTATGCTGAGCTACCGATCGCGCCGATCGGCGATACGCCCACTCGCTACCACGTGAACCTCCAGGTCGAAGATGTCCCAGGGGTCCTGGCGAAGGTCGCGGGCGAATTCGCCAACCACGGCGTCAGCATCTCCACCGTCCGGCAGGAAGGGCACGGTGAGGGTGCGCGCCTGGTCGTTGTCACCCACCACGCGGTGGAGTCGGCGCTCGCGGATACCGTCGCCGCTCTCGCGGAGATGGCGTCCGTCACACATGTGACCAGCGTTCTGAGATTGGAAGGCACCGAGGAATGAGTACGACCGGGACCGGGTATCAGGGCAGCGGGGCGATCGCCCCGCAAGCGGGAGTGCATGCGCGCTGGCCGGGTTTGATCGCGGCATACCGTGATCGTCTGCGGGGTGCGGCCGACTGGGAGCCGGTGACCCTCTTCGAGGGTGGCACGCCGTTGGTGCCCGCACCGCATCTGTCCGAACTGACCGGCTGTGAGGTGTATCTCAAGGTCGAGGGTGCGAATCCGACCGGGTCCTTCAAGGACCGCGGCATGACGATGGCGATGACCGACGCGAAGTACCGGGGCCAGAAGGCGGTGCTGTGCGCCTCCACCGGCAACACCTCGGCATCGGCCGCCGCCTACGCGACCCGCGCCGGCATGAGCTGCGCGGTGCTGATCCCGCAGGGCAAGATCGCGATGGGCAAATTGGCTCAGGCCGTCATGCTCGGCGCGAAGATCATCCAGGTCGACGGCAATTTCGACGACTGCCTCGAGCTGGCTCGCAAGGTGACCTCGGATTTCCCCGAGGTCGGTCTGGTGAATTCGGTCAACCCGGCGCGGATCGAGGGCCAGAAGACCGCCTCGTTCGAAATCTGTGACGTCCTCGGCAGGGCACCCGATGTGCACGCGCTCCCGGTCGGCAACGCGGGCAATATCACCGCGTATTGGCGCGGTTACCGCGAGTACTACGCCGACGGCATCGCCACCGGTCTGCCGCGCATGCTCGGCGTGCAGGCGGCGGGTGCCGCGCCGCTGGTCAACGGTGCGCCGGTCTCGAATCCGGAGACCATCGCGACCGCCATCCGGATCGGCGCACCCGCGTCGTGGAACGGCGCGGTCGAGGCCAAGGAGCAGTCGGGAGGCGCGTTCCGCGCCGCCACCGACGAGGAGATCCTCGAGGCATACCACTTGGTCGCCGCGACCGAGGGCGTCTTCGTCGAGCCCGCCTCCGCGGCCAGCGTCGCGGGCGTGCTCGCGGCGCATAAGGACGGCTGGCTCGACACCGGGCTGACCGTCGTGTGCACGGTTACCGGAAACGGTCTCAAGGATCCCGATACCGCTCTGCTGGGAATGCCGCAGGTGCAAGCGATTCCGGTCGATCCGGTCGCGGTCGCCGCCGAACTCGAGCTGGCCTGAGTTGACTTCGCGCGACAGTCAACTGGTGTCGACGACACTGCCCGCCGGACTTTCGGTGACCGCGCGGGTACCGGCGTCCACGGCCAACCTCGGGCCCGGATTCGATTCGCTCGGGATGGCATTGGGCATCTACGACGAGATCGAGGTGCGCACCACCGATTCCGGGCTCACCATCCGGGTGGAGGGTGAGGGCGCCGACGACGTGCCGTGGGGGCCTTCGCATCTCGTTGTGCGGGCGATCGAACGCGGCCTCGAATCGGCGGGTGTGTGGGCCGACGGCCTCGATGTGGTGTGCCGCAACGTGATCCCACATTCGCGCGGGTTGGGTTCCTCGGCCTCGGCCGTGGTGGGCGGACTCGCCGCGGGCTGTGCCCTGGCGGCCGAACTGGATCCGGCACTGGCTACCGATTCGGCCCGATTGGTACAACTGGCCTCGGAATTCGAGGGCCACCCGGATAACGCCGCGGCCAGCGTGCTCGGCGGAATCGTGGTGTCCTGGACCGAAACCGCCGCCGACGCCGAGGGCCTGGACGTGCCGGATCACGGTCGGATCTATCGCGCGGTGCGGCTCGAACCGCATCCGTCACTGCGCCCGGTCGTGCTCATACCCTCGGTGCGCTCATCGACCGCGCACACACGCGGTCTACTGCCGGAGACCGTGCCGCACGCCGACGCGGCCTTCAATGTGAGCCGGGCGGCGCTGGCCGTGGTGGCGCTGACCGAGCGCCCCGATCTGCTGCTGCCCGCGACCTGCGACAAACTGCATCAGACCCAGCGTGCGCCCGCGCTGCCGCTGACCACGGCCTGGATCGCCAGGCTGCGGGCCGCGGGCATCGCCGCGACGGTCTCCGGCGCTGGTCCGACCATCCTGGCTCTCGGGACCGGTGAATTCCCGGCGGAACTGCGCGAACTCGCGGTCGCCGACGGGCTCCGGGTGGTCGAACCAGGACTCGCCGAAGGCGTCCACGTCGGCTGACGGCGAGTCCGTCTTGCCGATGCTTACCGTTGCCAGCTATCCTGAGGAAGTCCGTACATCGTGCGCATCAGACGCCGGTGCTTCATCAGGGCAATCGCTCCAGCAGGCTCCAGGCTCGAGCCTCCAGGCCATGGGGGTGCTGCGTAGCTGCGCAACTGGAATGATCTCTCCCACCTTTCATAACCCGGTGGCGAAGCCGCCGGTCCGGCGGGGCAGGTGATATACGGCATCCGAGTCCGGCACGGTGCCCGGACTGCGGGACGAAACCCTCGACATAGCACACGGCAATCGAGGGAAGGAAAGGATTTCCGTGACAGATACGGACCTGCTCGCGACCCCCGGGGTGGAATCCAACCCGAGTTCCTCGGGTGGCCGCGAAAGTGACTCCGGGCCTATTTCGAAGATGAGCGAAAAAACCGACGTCGCACGATCGGGGCTGACTGGAATGTTGTTGCCGCAGTTGCGCGCGCTCGCGGGGGAGCTCGGTATCCGAGGCACCTCCGGAATGCGCAAAGGCGATTTGATCGCCGCCATCAAGGAAAATCAGGCCGGAAAGCCGGCGAAGTCGGATAAGCCCGCGCGCGGCGAGGGGAAGGGCGAGCAGGCGACCCTCGATGTGACGCCGACCGCCGAGGCCCCCGCACCCGCGAAGGGTTCCGCTCCGGAAAAGAACGCCGCTCCGGCGAAGGAGGCGGCGTCCAAGGCCGCCGCGGCGCCGTCGAAATCCGCTCAGGCCGATTCGGCCAAGGCCGATTCCGGCAAGGCGGACTCCGCGAAGAACGACGCCGTGAAGAACGACGCTGTGAAGAACGACGCCGCGAAGAACGACGCCGCGCCGTCCGACACCGTGACGTCCGACACTGTGACGTCCGACACCGGGAAGGCCGACACCGCGAAGAACGGTTCGGC
Source organism: Nocardia sp. NPDC005366 (assembly GCF_040606855.1). Classification (NCBI taxonomy): domain Bacteria; kingdom Bacillati; phylum Actinomycetota; class Actinomycetes; order Mycobacteriales; family Nocardiaceae; genus Nocardia; species Nocardia sp. NPDC005366. The sequence continues at coordinate 18,037 of NZ_JBEXFQ010000044.1, read as the reverse complement.
CAAGGTCGAGTCGGGCGTTGCGGCGGAAGCCACCGAGGATTCCGGCCGTGAGCCGGGTCAGCGTGGCCGCGGTCGGCAGCGGCGCGGCCGTGACCAGGCGCGATCCGGCGGCGGTGAATCCACTGCGGCCGAGGCGCGTGGTGACGAGCCGAAGCAGGATGCCGAACAGGGCGAGCGTCGTCGCGACCGCAATCAGGGCGACCGCAATCAGGGCGAGCGGGGCCAGAGCGAGCGGGGCCAGGGCGACCGCAATCAGGGCGACCGCAATCAGGGCGACCGCAATCAGGGCGACCGCAACCAGGGTGAGCGAGGCCAGGGTGAGCGAGGCCAGGGTGAGCGAGGCCAAGGCGACCGAGGCCAAGGCGACCGAGGCCAAGGCGACCGCAACCAGAACGGCAGCGCGGGCCCGCGAGGCGAAAGCAATCGCGGGGTCGATCGTGGCGGTGACGACGAAGAAGGCGGTCGCGGTCGGCGGGGACGCCGGTTCCGGGAACGTCGTCGCGGTCGCGACCGCGAGGGTGGCGCCGGGCCCGGTGAGGCCCGTGAACTCGAGATCCGCGAGGACGACGTACTCCAGCCGGTCGCGGGCATCCTCGACGTGCTGGACAACTACGCGTTCGTCCGCACGTCCGGCTACCTGGCCGGGCCGAACGACGTCTACGTGTCGATGAACCTCGTCCGCAAGAACGGCCTGCGCCGCGGTGACGCGATCACCGGTGCGGTGCGCGCCCCGCGCGACGGTGAGCAGAGCAACCAGCGGCAGAAGTTCGACCCGCTGGTGCGGCTGGACACCGTCAACGGCGGAGACGTCGAAGCGGCCAGGCGTCGTCCCGAGTTCAGCAAGCTGACTCCGCTGTACCCGAATCAGCGGCTCCGCCTGGAGACTCAGCCGAACAAGCTGACGACCAGGGTCATCGACCTGATCATGCCGATCGGCAAGGGCCAGCGCGCACTGATCGTCTCGCCGCCGAAGGCCGGTAAGACGACGATCATGCAGGACATCGCGAATGCGATCGCGACCAACAACCCCGAGTGCTATCTCATGGTCGTGCTGGTCGACGAGCGTCCCGAAGAGGTCACCGATATGCAGCGTTCGGTGAAGGGTGAGGTCATCGCCTCGACCTTCGACCGCCCGCCGTCAGATCACACCTCGGTCGCCGAACTCGCCATCGAGCGCGCCAAGCGCCTGGTGGAAATGGGCAAAGACGTTGTGGTGCTGCTGGACTCGATCACCCGATTGGGCCGCGCGTACAACAACTCCTCGCCCGCGTCGGGTCGTATCCTCTCCGGTGGTGTCGACTCGACCGCGCTGTACCCGCCCAAGCGGTTCCTCGGCGCGGCGCGCAATATCGAGAACGGCGGTTCGCTGACGATCATCGCCACCGCGATGGTCGAGACCGGTTCGACCGGTGACACGGTCATCTTCGAGGAATTCAAGGGCACGGGTAACGCCGAGCTCAAGCTGGACCGCAAGATCGCGGAGCGGCGCGTGTTCCCCGCGGTGGACGTCAATCCGTCCGGTACCCGCAAGGACGAGCTATTGCTCAACCCCGACGAGGCCGCGGTGCTGCACAAACTGCGCCGTGTTCTTTCCGGGCTGGATTCGCATCAGGCGATCGATCTGCTGATCGACCGACTGAAGAAGTCCAAGAACAACCTGGAATTCCTGATGCAGGTCAGCAAGACCGCGCCGGGCGCACTCGACGAATAGTCGAATCGCCACCGAAAGGGCCTCGCGTTCGCGGGGCCCTTTCGGTGTTTCCGGGCGGAAGAAGATAATTCCGATGGTCGCGGCGCCGACGATCATGACCGCGATGATCGCCGCCGTCGGCGCGATCGGGTCGGGATCGGCGCCCGCGGGCGTGCGGTACACGGTGAGTTCCGCGCCGGCCGGCGCGCTGGGGATATTCGGTGTCAGCATCCAGCCCACCGCGATGGCGAGTACTAGCGCCACGAAGACCGCCAACGCGATTCTGCTGGTCACGGTTCTACTCTCATCGGGCGAGCGGTGGATATCCGGTCGAGCGGGAGACCGGGCACTGTTCACGCTAGGAGCGCGCGGCGCGGTTTTCGCGGGTAGCCGACTACTCGATTCGGAGGGGGAACAAACCACGGGTCGGGGGCGTTTTGAGAGCGTAGAGGCGGTTCTGGCATACTGGATCGCCGTGCGTCTGTGCTGTCGCGCAGACAATCCCGCCTAGTCGGTTCCGGTTCACGCTCACGCTTGTGGGCGACCCGGCGACCAATATCGAGAGGACACCCATGAAGGCAGGAATTCACCCGACCTACGTCGACACCACCGTCGTCTGCGGTTGCGGTAACACCTTCCAGACTCGCAGCACCAAAGAGTCAGGACACATCACCGTCGAGGTCTGCTCGCAGTGCCATCCGTTCTACACGGGTAAGCAGAAGATTCTCGACACCGGTGGCCGCGTCGCCCGCTTCGAGGCTCGCTACGGCAAGCGCGCGGCCAAGAAGGCCGACGCCAACTAGCTTCCCCACCGACGCCCGGTTCTGCACTGCAGGCCGGGCGTCGGTGCATTTGTAGCGGTATTCCCGGCGGCCGTCGTCTCGGCCGCCGAGCACATCTGAGAGGAAGCACGACCATGACGCAGCCGTCCGCGATCGATGACATTCTGGCCGAGCACGCGGGTCTGGAGACGCAGCTGGCCGATCCGGCCCTGCACAACGATCCGGGTGCGGCCCGCCGGGTGGGTAAGCGATTCGCCGAGCTCGCGCCGATCATGTCCACCCACACCAAATTGCAGGCCGCTCGCGACGATCTCGCCGCCGCCAAGGAACTGGCCGCCGACGATTCCTCGTTCGCCGCCGAGGTCCCCGATCTCGAGGCCCAGGTCGTCGAGCTGGAACAGACGCTGGCCGACCTGCTGGCCCCGCGCGACCCGCACGACGGTGACGATGTGGTGCTCGAGGTGAAATCCGGCGAGGGCGGCGAGGAATCCGCGCTGTTCGCCTCGGATCTGGCGCGCATGTACGTGCGTTACGCCGAGCGGCACGGGTGGAAGGTCGAGATCCTCGGTGTCACCGTCTCCGATCTCGGCGGATACAAGGACGCGACGCTGTCCATCAAGAGCCGTGACGCCTCGCGGGACGGCGTGTGGTCGCGCCTGAAATTCGAGGGCGGTGTCCACCGGGTGCAGCGCGTCCCCGTCACCGAATCACAGGGCCGCATCCATACCTCCGCGGCGGGTGTCCTCATCTACCCCGAACCCGACGAGGTCGAAGAGGTGCAGATCGATGAATCCGACCTGCGCATCGATGTGTACCGGTCTTCCGGCAAGGGCGGTCAGGGCGTCAACACCACCGATTCCGCGGTGCGCATCACCCACCTGCCCTCGGGCACCGTCGTCACCTGCCAGAACGAGCGTTCCCAGCTGCAGAACAAGGCGCGGGCCATGCAGGTGCTGGCGGCTCGGCTGCAAGCGCTCGCGGAGGAACAAGCCGATCAGGAAGCCGCGGCCGGCCGGGCGAGCCAGATCCGCACCGTGGACCGCTCCGAGCGAATCCGCACCTACAACTTCCCGGAGAACCGGATCGCCGATCATCGCATCGGCTTCAAAGCCCACAACTTGGACACCGTCCTCGACGGCGAACTCGACGCGCTGCTCGACGCCCTGGCCAAGGCCGACCGTGAAGCGCGCATGTCCGCCGAATAATTCGCGTCGGCCTCGCTTCCTCGAATTCCGGGAAGTGCGTTACATCGGTCCAGTGATCGGGCACAGTGGGCTGTGGGCCCGGGTGGGCGGACCCGGTTCCTGTGTTCGATGCGAGAGGAAAGGCGGGGGTGACGGCCGATGACACGAATCGCGCTGCGTCCGGCTATCAACGAAGCCGCCGAGGTCCTGCGACAGGCCGGTGTGCACAGTCCGCGCGCCGACGCCGAACAGCTGGCAGCCCATCTGCTCGGGGTCGAACGCACCCGGTTGGTGCTCGTGCCGCTGGTCGAACCGGCTCTGCTCGAGCGATACCGCGATCTGGTCGCGCGCCGAGCGCGCCGCATCCCGCTGCAACATCTGACCGGTGTCGCGGCGATGGGCGAGATCGATCTCGCGGTCGGGCCGGGCGTTTTCGTACCGCGCCCGGAAACCGAATTGCTCTTCGCCTGGGCGCTGGCCTTTCTGGAGACGCTGCCGCACGATCACCAGCCGATCGTCGTCGATCTGTGCACCGGCTCCGGGGCCTTGGCGCTCGCCATCGCGCACGCTCGTCCGGACGCGCAGGTCCACGCGGTCGAACTCGACGCGAAAGCCCTGGAATGGGCCCGCCGTAACGCCGACAACCGCATCGCCGACGGCGACACCGCGATAACCCTGCACTCCGATGACGCGACCGACCCTGCGCTGCTCACCGAATTGAACGGTCGCGTCGACGTGGTCGTGTCCAATCCGCCGTATATCCCCGACGGCACCGCGCTGGACCCGGAAGTCGCCGACCACGATCCCCATCGCGCGCTCTTCGGCGGGGCGGACGGGCTCGACGTCATCCGGGGCATGATTCCGGGAATAACCCGGCTGCTACGGCCGGGCGGCGCCGTCGCCATCGAGCACGATGATTCGAACGGCTCCGAACTGGCCGCCCTGCTCGACAAGGACGGCGAATTCGTCGAGATCGTCGAACATCCCGACCTGGCGGGCAGACCACGTTTCGTCGCGGGCGTCCGCGCGCGGTGACGCCCGCCCCGGCACCGGGGTGACCGGGTCCGCGGGCGACGTCGCACCTGGCGTGAGACGGGTGGGCGGCGCCGAAATTCGGGCGAATCGGAGAAACCGCCCACATCCGATGCCGAGTTAGGGTCCGGGATCGACGGGGGATGATGGCGGGTGCCGCCCGTCGTGACAGGATGGGGCCGTGAGTACCGTCTACGACTGCGCGGATCCCGACTCGCGCGCCGCCGGACTGACCGCAGCGACAAGTGCCCTGAAATCCGGGCGGTTGATCGTGATGCCGACCGACACGTTGTACGGCCTTGCCGCCGACGCGTTCGATTCCTCGGCGGTGAGTTCGTTGCTGGCCGCCAAGCGCCGCGGCCGCGATATGCCGGTGCCGGTTCTGGTCGGGTCGTGGAACACCATCGACGGACTGGTGTTCTCGGTGCGCCCGCAGGCCCGTGAGCTGATCCGTGCCTTCTGGCCCGGCGGGCTGAGTCTTGTTGTGCAGCAGGCCCCTTCGCTCGCGTGGGATCTCGGTGACACCCGCGGCACGGTGATGCTGCGGATGCCGCTGCATCCGGTCGCGCTGGAACTGCTGCGCGAGGTCGGCCCGCTCGCGGTATCGAGCGCCAACGTCTCCGGGCAGCCGCCGGCCAAGACCGCGCCGGAGGCCCGTGACCAACTCGGCGATCTGGTCGGGGTGTACCTGGACGGCGGGCCGTCCGAACGTGCCGTCGCCTCCACCATCGTCGATCTCACCGCGGATCAGCCGCGCGTGCTGCGCGAGGGCGCGGTGCCGGTCGAGGAGATCGCCACTGTGCTCGGGATGTCGCCCGACGAGTTGACCAGTGCCGCTACGCGGTGAGCGGCGGACGGTGCGCGACGGGATGTCCGGCCGAGCGGTCCGACGGGTGATCGGGCGGTCGGTCGCATGAGTTCCATTGTTCCTTTGCGTGAGCTGTTGCTCGTCCTGCTCATCTCGGCGACGGTGACATTCCTGGCCACCGGTGGGATACGGGTGCTGGCGATCGCGTTCGGCGCGGTCGCGGTGCCGCGCGAACGCGATGTCCACGTGAAGCCGGTGCCGCGCATGGGCGGCGTCGGCATGTACGTGGGGCTGGTGGCCGCGGTGCTGTTCGCGCACCAATTGCCCGCCCTGCGCCGGGGTTTCGACTACGCGCCGGATATCCCGGCGCTGCTTGTCGCGGCCACGCTCATCGTGCTCGTCGGCATCGTCGACGACCGGTGGGGCTTGGACGCGCTGACGAAATTCGCCGGACAGGTCACCGCGGCGGGTGTCATGGCGGTGATGGGCCTGAGCTGGTACAGCATCTACAACCCGTTCACCAACTCCACGATCTCGCTGGACGCGCTGCAGGGCGGTCTCGTGACGGTCGCTGTCACGGTCACACTCGTCAACGCGATGAATTTCGTCGACGGCCTGGACGGACTCGCGGCCGGACTCGGGTTGATCTGCGCCGCCGCGGTATTCGTGTTCGCCGTCGGCCTGATGAACGAGCAGGGCGGTTCGGTCGATACGTATCCGCCCGCGTTGCTGGCCGCGGCGATGGCGGGGGCCTGTCTCGGATTCCTGCCGCACAATTTCCAGCCCGCCCGAATATTCATGGGCGATTCCGGTTCGATGTTGATCGGCCTGGTGCTCGCCGCGGTCTCGACCAGTGCGTCGGGCCGGATTCCGCTGCAGGGTTTCGGCCCGCGCGACATTGTCGGTCTGCTCTCACCGCTGTTGCTCGTCGGCGCCGTGATGTTCATTCCGGTGCTGGATCTGGTGCTGGCGATCGTGCGCCGGGTGCGCGCCGGGGTGAGTTTCTCGACACCCGACAAAATGCACTTGCATCATCGTTTGCTGCAGATCGGTCATTCGCATCGGCGCGTGGTGCTGCTCATCTATTTGTGGGTCGGTGTACTGGCATTCGGCGCGGTCGGAAGTTCATTGATGGATCGTCGACTGGTCGTTCTGCTGATGGCGGGCGGACTGGTTTTCGCGCTGGTCGTCACCGCGATCCCGGGCATGCGGCGCGGGGAGCCGACCGGGGACAGGCAGGCTCCGGGGTAAAGTCGCTCCACGTGAGCGAGCGGATCGACATTACGGCGTCAAGTAAAGACGCGACCGTCCCGAGTGGCAGCGAGGCCCGATCGTGAGCTTCACCCCCACCCCGGTTCCCGGCCCCGACGCACCGCTGCGCGCGGCACTGCGCTATGGCCTGATCGGCCTCGCGGTGCTGATCGTGCTCGCCGTCGCGATCGCGAGCGCGACCGCGGGTGTCGCCGGTCTGTGGGGGGCACTGCTCGGCGCGGCCATCGGCGGTGGATTCATCCTCACCACCGCGGCCGTCATCCTGTTCGGCGCGAAACTGCCGCCGAGCACCGCGGGCCTGGTCATGCTGGTCAGCTGGGTCGGCAAGGTGCTCGTGGTGCTGATCGTGGTCGGCGTGCTCAACCACTTCGACTTCTACGACCGCACCGCGCTGTTTCTCACCGTGATCGGCGCGCTGCTCATCGTCCTCGGCGCCGAGACCTACGGTGTTCTGCGCCAGAAGGTTCCCTACGTGACGACGCCCGCGGGCGACTCCGAACCGGACACCACAACCGAATAACATCACCCCCCTACACAGCGTCGTAGATAACTTGGTAAAGTGTTGGTAAGCAAGCGACCAAGTAGGGGGGATCAACCAGATCCCTTCCCGTGCCGCTATGCTTACTGCCGTGCCGGGGTCCGAGGGGTTCCGGTTCTGCATGTCGACGAACGTCGCCGACACACGTACAGACGCCCGGGCGGGTTTTGCCGCGCAGCTGCTGACGAATTTCGAGCCGACCTGAGTCGACCCAATTGATCGTCAATGTCCGATCGAACCGCGGGAATGACCGTACCCGCGGCCCGAACACGGGAGAGAACGCTGAGCGTCACCACTTTAGCGGGCGAGTTCCACGCGCCGTCGCTTACCGACTTCTTCCCTCCAGCTGTGCTGTTCGAGGGAACACCGTTCGAACTCGATCGATTGATGCTGATTCGGCTGCTGATGACCGCCGTTCTGGTCGGCTTCATGCTGCTGGCTTTCCGCTCTCCGAAGATCATTCCGCGCGGTATCCAGAATGTCGCCGAGACCGGACTGGTCTTCGTCAAGGAACAGATTTGCGACGAGATCCTCGGTAAGGAAACCGGTCGCAGGTTCTTCCCCTTGATCGCGACCATCTTCTTCACGGTTCTCTTTCTGAACTTCTCCGGCATCGTTCCGGGTTTGAACATCTCGTCGAACGCCCGAATCGGTATGCCGCTGGTGCTGGCCGTGGTCGCCTATGCCGCGTTCAACTACGTGGGTATCAAGAAGTACGGATTCCTCAAGTACATGCGCAGCAGCATCGTGGTGCCGAATGTGCCGCCCGCGCTGCACGTACTGCTGATCCCGATCGAGTTCGTCTCGACCTTCATCCTGCGTCCGTTCACGCTGACCGTCCGACTCATGGCCAATATGCTGGCCGGCCACATCATGCTGGTGCTGTTCTTCAGCGCCACCTGGTTCTTCCTGTTCGACGCCGTCGCGTGGATGAAGGTGTTCTCGCCGTTCTCGCTGCTCGCCGGACTCGGCTTCACGCTGTTCGAGATCCTGGTCATCTTCCTGCAGGCCTACGTGTTTGCGCTGTTGACCGCCGTTTACATCGGACTCGCGCAGCACGCCGACGACCACTGACCCGAACCGCACAACTACTGCCAAACCTGCTACACCGTGCCGACCGGCCGGTGAGCACAAGAAAGGGAATGGAAGACTCATGAGCCTCGCGTACCTGGCCCAGGAAGCTGCTACCTCCGAATCGACGTTCAAGGGCTTCGGCGCCATCGGCTACGGTCTGGCGGCCATCGGCCCCGGCATCGGTGTTGGCATCGTCGTCGGTAAGGCCATCGAAGGCATCGCCCGTCAGCCCGAGCTGCAGGGCACGATCCGCACCAACATGTTCCTCGGTATCGCGTTCACCGAGGCGCTGGCGCTGATCGGTCTCGTCGCCGGCTTCATTTTCTGATTCCGATGTACGAGTTCAGTTTGCTCGCCGCGTCGGAGGGAGAGGATGTCAATCCTCTCATCCCCGAGACGTACGACATCGTCTGGTCGGTGGTCTGCGTCGCGATCATCGCGTTCGCTTTCTACAAGTACGTCATCCCGCGCCTGACCAAGGTGCTGGACGAGCGTGCGGACAAGATCGAGGGCGGTATCGCCCGTGCCGAGGCCGCGCAGGAAGAGGCTCAGGTCACGCTGCAGCAGTACCAGCAGCAGTTGGCCGACGCCCGCCTCGAGGCCGCCCGCATCCGGGAGGACGCCCGCACCCAGGGCCAGCAGATCCTCGCGCAGATGCGGACCGAGGCCCAGGCCGAGAGCGACCGCATCGTCGCCGCCGGCCACAGCCAGCTGGAAGCCCAGCGCCAGCAGATCCTGACCGAGCTGCGTTCCGAAGTCGGCCGTACGGCCGTCGATCTGGCCGAAAAGATTATCGGACAGTCGGTTTCGGACGAAGCCAAGCAGTCGGCGTCGATCGAGCGGTTCCTTGCCGAACTCGACGACACCGATGCCGGTATCGGGGTCGGAAGGTAACGACGCGAAAGTGAGAAGCATGTACGCAGCGAGCCGCGAGGCATGCGCCCGGTCGCGGGAGGCGCTTCGCGCCGCTCTGACCGGAAGCAACGGTGTCGCCGCCACCACGGGCTCGGAACTGTTCGCCGTTGTCGCCGTGCTGGACGATCAGCGTTCGCTGCGTGTTGCGCTCGCGGACGTGTCGGTGCCCGGCTCGGCCCGCGCCGAGCTGAGCGAGCGGGTCTTCGGCGGCAAGGTCAGCCCTGCCACGCAGGCGGTGCTGACCACCGCGGTCGCACAGAACTGGTCCCGCACCGCCGATCTGGTCGACACCCTCGTGTTGCTCGGCCAGGAGGCGCTGCTGGCGTCTGCCGCCGACAGCGATCGGCTCGACGCGGTCGAGGACGAGCTGTTCCGGCTCGGCCGAATCGTCGGCGACAACCCGGACCTGGAGCGGGCGCTCTCGGATCGCGCGACGTCGGCATCGGCCAAGCGTGAACTGCTCGCCCGGCTGCTGACCGGCAAGGTCGAGCCCATCACCCTGACCCTGGCGGAACAGGTGGTGACTCGGCAGCGGACCAGTATCGACGCGTCCTTCGACGAGTTGTCCGACCTGGCAGCGGCCCGTCGCGACCAGATCGTCGCGCTCGTGCACGCCGCGATCGCCCTGACGACGCGACAGCGAGAGCGGCTCGCCGCCTCTCTGGGGCGTATCTACGGCAAGCCGGTCACGGTGCACGTGCAGGTCGACCCGAGTCTGCTCAGCGGCCTGGTCGTCCGCGTCGGCGACGACGTGATCGACGGCAGCGCCATCGGCCGACTGGAGCGGCTGCGTCGCGAACTCGCCTGAGTCCCGCAGCGCACCACCACCCGACATTCGAGACCCACACAGCGAGAGCAGGAAGAACATGGCGGAGCTGACGATCTCCTCCGACGAGATCCGTAGCGCGATCGAGAGCTACACCCAGAGCTACACCCCCGAGACCTCCATCGAAGAAGTCGGTGTGGTCACCGACACCAGCGACGGCATCGCGCACGTCTCCGGCCTGCCCTCGGCAATGGCCAACGAGCTGCTCGAGTTCCCCGGCGGCGTGCTCGGTGTGGCGCTCAACCTGGAAGACCGCGAGATCGGTGCGGTCATCCTCGGCGAGTACGCCCAGATCGAAGAGGGCCAGGAAGTCCGCCGCACCGGTGACGTGCTCTCGGTCCCGGTCGGCGACAAGTTCCTCGGTCGCGTGGTGAACCCGCTCGGCCAGCCCATCGACGGACTCGGCGAGATCGAGGCCGAAGAGCAGCGCGTACTCGAGCTGCAGGCCGCGACCGTGCTGGAACGTCAGCCGGTCGAGGAGCCGCTGGCCACCGGCATTACCGCCATCGACGCCCTGACCGCGATCGGCCGTGGCCAGCGTCAGCTGATCATCGGCGACCGCAAGACCGGCAAGACCGCGGTCACCATCGACGCGATCCTGGCGCAGAAGGCGAACTGGGAGTCGGGCGACCCGGCCAAGCAGGTTCGCTGCATCTACGTCGCCATCGGTCAGAAGGGTTCCACCATCGCGGGCGTCAAGACCGCGCTTGAGGCCCACGGTGCGATGGAGTACACCACCATCGTCGCCGCTCCCGCGTCGGACTCCGCCGGCTTCAAATGGCTGGCCCCCTACACCGGTTCGGCGCTCGGCCAGCACTGGATGTACCAGGGCAAGCACGTCCTCATCGTGTTCGACGACCTGACCAAGCAGGCCGAGGCGTACCGCGCCATCTCGCTGCTGCTGCGTCGCCCGCCGGGCCGCGAGGCGTACCCGGGTGACGTCTTCTACCTGCACTCGCGCCTGCTGGAGCGTTGCGCGAAGCTGTCCGACGCGATGGGCGCGGGCTCGATGACCGGTCTGCCGATCATCGAGACCAAGGCCAACGACATCTCGGCCTTCATCCCGACCAACGTCATCTCCATCACCGACGGCCAGGTCTTCCTCGAGTCCGACCTGTTCAACAAGGGTGTCCGCCCGGCGATCAACGTCGGTACCTCGGTCTCCCGCGTCGGTGGCGCCGCCCAGACCAAGGGCATGAAGAAGGTCGCCGGTTCGCTGCGTCTGGAAATGGCGCAGTTCCGTGAGCTGGAGGCGTTCTCGGCCTTCGCCTCCGACCTCGACGCCGCGTCGCTGGCGCAGCTCGAGCGTGGCGCCCGCTGGGTCGAGCTGCTCAAGCAGGACCAGTACTCGCCCGTCGCGGTCGAGGACCAGATCGTCTCGATCTACCTGGTCGACGCCGGCTACTACGACTCGGTTCCGGTCGCCGACATCCGCCGCTTCAACGCGGAGCTGATCGAGGATCTGCACCGCGAAGCGGCCGACGCCTTCAAGTCCATCGAGGGCGGCAAGGTGCTCGCGGGCGACGCGGCCGATGCCATCAAGGCGGCGACCGACAAGTTCAAGCAGGGCTTCCTCGCTTCCGACGGCAGCCGCGTGGTGAACGAGGCGGCCGCGGGTGAACTGGACCACGAAGAGGTCGAGTCGCTGTCGGTCACTCGCAAGCACGTCGAGAAGTAGACGGCGGTCTGTGATGAGTCATTCGATCCGCGGCGAGAGCGACGGGCAGGCGTGCGTTCGCGCGCTGTCCCGCGCTCGCCGTCGATTCACCCCAGCTCCCCGCTCGTGCGGGGATGAGGCAGGAGTGTGAACCGTGGCAAATTTGCGTGAATTACGCTCCCGCATTCGTGGTGTGAATTCGATCAAGAAGATCACCAAGGCCCAAGAGCTGATCGCGACATCGCGAATCTCCAAGGCTCAGGCCAGGGTGGCGGCCGCGAAGCCGTACGCGGAGGAGATCACCAAGGTTCTCGGAGAGTTGGCGAGCGCGTCGCAGAATCTGGCGCACCCGCTGCTCACCGAACGTCCGAACGCGCGTCGTGCCGCCGTCCTGGTCATCACCAGTGACAGCGGCATGGCCGGCGGTTACAACTCGAACGTGCTCCGGCGCGCCGAAGAGTTGATGACCACGCTGCGCGGCGAGGGCAAAGAACCGGTGCTGTACGTGATGGGCAAGAAGGGTGTGACCTACTACACCTTCCGCGGCAGGAATCTGATCGCCTCGTGGGCCGGGTTCTCGCAGCAGCCGAAGTACAGCGATGCCTCGGCCGCCTGCGCCCATCTCGTCGAGAGCTTCATGGCTGGCTCCGAGGGCGAGGTCGAGAATCCGGACGGCAGCGGCACCATCGCGGGCGTCGACGAGTTGCACATCGTGTACACCCGTTTCGTCTCGATGCTGACCCAGACCCCCGAGGTTCGCAGGCTCGCCCCGATCCAGGTGGAATTCGTCGACGAGAGCTTCGATCTCGGCGAGGACAGTCTGTCCGACTCGCCGACAGCGCAGGTCTCGGCGCAGTACGAATTCGAGCCCGACGCCGATGTACTGCTGGCGGCCCTGCTGCCCAAGTACGTCAACACGCGTATCTACGCGTCGTTGCTCGAGGCAGCGGCATCCGAGTCCGCGGCTCGGCGCACCGCAATGAAGGCGGCCACCGACAACGCCAACGAACTCGCCAGTGTGCTTCAGCGCGAGGCGAACTCGGTGCGGCAGGCCCAGATCACGCAGGAAATCAGCGAAATCGTCGGCGGCGTGAACGCGCTGGCGTCGAGCTCGGACCGCGACTAAGCGCCGCGGCATGAACAACTGGCCCGAACGCGGCGGCTTGCGTAACCACGCAGGGCCGGTGCATGCCGCAAATCGACACAGAGAGAACCAATCCAAATGACCGCAGCTGTCACTCAAGACAACACGAGCCGGACCGGCGCCGCCGCAGGCCGCGTCGTCCGGGTCATCGGCCCCGTCGTGGACGTCGAGTTCCCGCATGGCGCGATCCCCGAGCTGTTCAACGCTCTGCACGCCGAGATCACGCTGACCTCGGTCGCCAAGACCCTGACCCTCGAGGTCGCCCAGCACCTCGGCGACGGCATCGTGCGCACCATCTCGATGCAGCCGACCGACGGCCTGGTCCGTGGCGCGTCCGTCTCCGACACCGGCAAGCCGATCTCGGTGCCGGTCGGCGACGTCGTCAAGGGCCACGTGTTCAACGCGCTCGGCGACTGCCTCGACACCCCGGGTCTCGGCCGCGACGGCGAGCAGTGGGGCATCCACCGCAAGCCCCCGTCATTCGATCAGCTCGAGGGTAAGACCGAGTTGCTCGAGACCGGTATCAAGGTCATCGACCTGCTGACCCCGTACGTGAAGGGCGGCAAGATCGGTCTGTTCGGTGGCGCCGGTGTCGGCAAGACCGTTCTGATCCAGGAGATGATCACCCGTATCGCGCGTGAGTTCTCCGGTACGTCGGTGTTCGCCGGCGTCGGTGAGCGCACCCGTGAGGGCACCGACCTGCACCTGGAAATGGAAGAGATGGGCGTCCTGCAGGACACCGCCCTCGTCTTCGGCCAGATGGACGAGCCGCCGGGCACGCGTATGCGGGTGGCGCTGTCGGCTCTCACCATGGCTGAGTACTTCCGCGACGTGCAGCACCAGGACGTGCTGCTGTTCATCGACAACATCTTCCGGTTCACCCAGGCCGGTTCCGAGGTGTCGACCCTGCTCGGCCGTATGCCCTCCGCCGTCGGTTACCAGCCCACGCTGGCCGACGAGATGGGTGAGCTGCAGGAGCGCATCACCTCGACCCGTGGTCGGTCCATCACCTCGCTGCAGGCCATCTACGTGCCCGCCGACGACTACACCGACCCGGCCCCGGCGACCACCTTCGCCCACCTGGACGCGACGACCGAGCTTTCCCGCCCGATCTCGCAGAAGGGCATCTACCCCGCCGTCGACCCGCTGACCTCGACCTCTCGTATCCTCGAGGCTTCGATCGTCGGCGACAGGCACTTCGCGGTGGCGAACGAGGTCAAGCGGATCCTGCAGAAGTACAAGGAACTGCAGGACATCATCGCCATCCTCGGTATGGACGAGCTCTCCGAAGAGGACAAGGTTCTCGTCGGCCGCGCCCGTCGTCTGGAGAAGTTCCTCGGCCAGAACTTCATCGTGGCCGAGAAGTTCACCGGTCAGGTGGGCTCGGTGGTTCCGCTGGAGCAGACCATCGATGACTTCGACCGGGTCTGCAAGGGCGAGTTCGACCACTTCCCGGAGCAGGCGTTCAACTCCTGCGGTGGTCTCGACGATGTCGAGGCGGCCGCCAAGAAGATCGCCGGAAAGTAGTCACCCATGGCGACTGAGTCCAATAACGGCATGTCAGTTGATCTCGTCGCTGTCGAGCGACGGCTCTGGTCGGGACAGGCGTCGTTCGTCAGCGCCCAGACCACCGAGGGCCAGATCGGCATCATGGCGGGCCACGAGCCGCTGCTCGGCCAGTTGGTCGAGGGCGGCATCGTGAACATCGTTCCTGTCGAAGGCGATCGGATCGTCGCGGCGGTGCACGGTGGCTTCTTCTCGGTCACCGCCAACTCCGTCCGGATCCTGGCCGAATCCGCTGAATTCGCGGGTGAGGTCGACGTCGAGGCGGCCCGCAAGGTGCTCGCCGACACGACGGCCACCGAGGAAGAGCAGAAGGCGGCCCAGGCTCAGGTGCGTGCGGTCGAGCAGGTCGCACAGCTCTGAGACCAACCGGTTCGTGAATATCCCCCTTGTCGGCGGCGAAGTTCTCTTCGCCGCCGACAAGGGTATTCAGCCCCACCTGTTCGAGCGTTTGTACACTCGTGTTTGAATGTCGCATCGTAAGGGTATCCGGCGGAGTTGGTGATCGGCCGTCGAGCGAAAGGACGAACAGCATTGCAGACCGGGATGGTTGTTCTGATCATTCTGGTGTCGGTGCTGGTCGCACTCGCCTTGATATCCATCTACCGGCTCGTCATGCTGCGTCGGGGCGGCACCGCCGCGATTCTTCGGGTACTGCCCGCGCAGGGCGGTCAGGGTTGGCGACACGGCGTGATCAGATATGACGAGGATCGCGTCGTCTTCTACAAACTCACGAGTTTGCGGCTCGGCCCCGATTCCACCATCAAGCGTCGTGGCATCGAGATCGGTGACCGGCGCGGTCCGGTCGGCGACGAGTTCGACATCATGACCGACGACATCATCGTCACCGCGGTCTCCGACGTCGACGGCGATTACGAACTCGCCCTCGACCGAGGCGCGCGCGCGGCTTTCCTCTCCTGGGTCGAGTCCCGCCCGTCGGACCGCACCCGTCGTCTGCCGGGCCTGTAGCCATCCGGCGTTAGGCTCGACGTCGTCACGACTGAATTCGCCCGCGCACGGGACTCGTCGGGTACACCCCGGCCGTCGCCCGACCGGCGAGAATCGCGGAGAGGCGGAAAGCCGCATGAGTGTGCACCTGACTCGGATCTACACCAGGACCGGTGACGACGGAACCACGGGTCTGAGCGACTTCTCCCGTGTCGACAAGACCGATCCGCGACTGGTCGCCTACGCCGACTGCGACGAGACCAACGCGGCGATCGGCGTCGCGATCGCGCTGGGGCAGCCGGACCCCGGATTACTCGAAGTGCTGCGACAGGTACAGAACGATCTGTTCGACGCGGGCGCCGACCTCTCGACCCCCGTGGTGGCCGAGCCGAAATACCCGCCGCTGCGAATCACCCAGGACTACATCGACCGGCTCGAAGGCTGGTGCGACGAGTTCAATGCCGAACTGGCGCCGTTGAATTCGTTCATTCTCCCCGGCGGCACCCCCTTGGCCGCGTTACTGCACACCGCCCGCACCGTGGCGCGGCGGGCGGAGCGGTCGGCCTGGGCCGCGGTGTCGGCCCACCCGGAAGACACCGCCGTCCTGCCCGCGAAATACCTCAACCGCCTGTCCGATCTGCTGTTCATCCTCAGTCGCGTCACCAACCCGGAGGGCGACATCCTCTGGAAGCCGGGCGGCGGCAAGAAGGATTAGTCCGGCCGGCGATCACGAGACCGCCGCGACCGCGAAGCCCTGTGACATCTGCTGCCGAATACGAGCCTGCCGACCGGCCGGCGGCGTGCGCGGAATCCGAATCATCGCAGGGCGAGTACTACGAGATGAATCGCGCGACTAAGCGGTCGGTCGGGTACCGGGATCGCGTACACGCGCGTATGTCCCGCCGGCGATGGATAAGCTAACCGGTGTGAGCGAACGGTTTCTGGTCACCGGGGGCAATCGGCTCGTCGGCGAAGTCGCAGTGGGAGGCGCGAAGAACAGCGTCCTCAAGCTGATGGCTGCTGCCCTCCTGGCGGAGGGCACGTCGAGGATTACCAACTGCCCCGACATCCTCGACGTGCCGTTGATGGCCGAAGTGCTGCGCGGACTCGGCTGCGAGGTCGCCATCACCGACGATTCGCCCGGCGATCGCTCCGTGGTGACCATCAACACCCCCGCTGAACCGAAGTACCACGCGGATTTCCCTGCGGTGACCCAGTTCCGTGCCTCGGTCTGCGTCCTCGGACCGCTGATGGCGCGCTGTAAGCGCGCGGTGGTGGCGCTGCCAGGTGGCGACGCGATCGGTTCGCGTCCCCTCGATATGCACCAGGCAGGCCTGCGACTGCTCGGCGCGACCAGCGAAATCGAGCACGGCTGCGTGGTCGCGCGTGCCGACGAACTGCAGGGCGCGCGCATCCGGCTCGATTTCCCGTCGGTCGGCGCGACCGAGAACATCCTCATGGCGGCGGTGCTGGCAGAGGGGGAGACGGTCATCGATAACGCCGCGCGCGAACCCGACATCGTCGACCTCTGCAACATGCTGGTGCAGATGGGCGCCCGGATCAGCGGCGCGGGCACGTCTGTGCTGACCATTCAGGGCGTGGAACGCCTGTCGCCGACCGACCATCGCGTCATCGGCGATCGCATCGTCGCGGCGACATGGGGGATCGCCGCATCGATGACCATGGGTGACGTGAAAGTCACCGGGGTCAACCCGAAGCACCTGTCACTGGTGTTGGACAAGCTGCGTTCCGCGGGCGCGCGCATCTCCTTCGATGTGGACGGCTTCCGCGTCGTTCAGCCGGAGCGCCCGCGCGCGGTCAACTTCTCGACCCTGCCGTTCCCCGGATTCCCGACCGACCTGCAGCCCATGGCGATCGGGCTGGCGGCGATCGCCGACGGCACATCGATGATCACCGAGAACATCTTCGAGGCGCGCTTCCGCTTCGTGGAAGAGATGATTCGCCTCGGCGCCGACGCGCGCACCGATGGACACCACGCTGTCGTCCGCGGAATTCCGCGACTGTCGAGCGCGCCGGTGTGGTCCTCCGATATCCGGGCGGGCGCTGGCCTGGTGCTCGCGGGTTTGGTCGCCGACGGAGTGACCGAGGTGCACGACGTCTTCCATATCGACCGCGGTTACCCCAATTTCGTGGAGCAGCTCCAGTCGCTGGGCGGCCTGGTCGAGCGTGTCGGCGCCCCGGATTGACCTTTCCGGCAGGTTACGTCGAGCTTGCATCGACGAAAACCGTTCCTGACCAGGCGATTTGACATCGTGCACGTCGACACGTAACTTTATCCAAGTCAGAGCGACACGGACACCGACCCGGGGCTCAGCGGAGACGCTGAGAACGCTCAACGGAAACGTTGGGACAGGGAAACGAGGTAGTACGAGGAGCGCCTGGCGATCACACTGGTTCGGTTGGGATCCTGGATTTGGTTTCGGGTGATCGGCTGCGCTAAGCTTGTAAAGTTGCCTCACTGATTGATCGGGTGTTTGCCTGTGAGATGGTGTGTGCGTGTGTTCTTTGAGAACTCAATAGTGTGTCGATGAATGTCAGTGCCAAATGTTTTATTTGGTTCCGGCTCTTTCATACCCCCGTATG
>NZ_JBEXFQ010000043.1:0-44275 GCF_040606855.1 Nocardia sp. NPDC005366 | reverse complement strand
CCCACCGGTACCGGTGGGATGCGGGGCTTTTCGCTTGTCCGTCTAGCGGACGGTATGAACGATCAGCACATCGGAGCGCGATTTGCGCGCCACATCCGAAGGCACCGAACCGAGCAGCCGTCCCGCGAGGGTGTTCAGCCCGCGGTTGCCGACCACGAGCAGATCGGCCTGCACCTCCTTGACGAGGTCGAGCAGGGAGTCGACGGGCTCGCCGACGATGGCGCGTTCGACGATCTCCTTCGCACCCGCCGCGGTCGCGCGGTCACGCGCGATCCGCAGGATCTCGCTGGTGGGCGCGGAGCCGCGCACCTGGTATGCCTCGTCCTTGAGCACGTCGGCGGCGGCGGCCACGTCACGGTCGTCGGTCGGATAGAAGGCACAGGCCACGACGAGGGTCGCGCCCGCGTCGCCGGCCAGCGAAGCGGCCTTCTCGACGGCGACGTACGACGAGTCCGAGCCATCGGTACCGACAACAATGGTCCGGTAGGCGGTCATAAGTCCTCCAACTATGCGGGTCGGGTGCCTGCAACAGCGCTACCCGGACGAGTCGGGGGGCACCGGTGCGGCGACTGCGCTCGACCCTAGCGGCAAAACACCCGGAAATTTCAAAAATCGCAACACATCACACTTGCCGATGTCGCGGCTTTCCTCGCCGACAGTTCATCGACGGAATCCACACGGCCCGAACTACCAGGGCCGATTCAATTGCCGGGAGCCAATTCTGTGACCCATCACAGACTCGGCGAACCCGGTTGCCGCACTGGGATATTCATCACAGCGGCGACTCGGAGAGACCGCTGCCGACCGGCCGGACTACCTCCCGACCGGAAAGACTTTTGCAGTAACTTCGTTACGCGATCGTACCGAATTCTTCGCGTATTCCAACGGCGCCATTCCGACCTCCGCGGTGAACTCACGGGAGAAATGCGCCTGGTCGAAGTAGCCGAGTTCGGCGGCGAGCGCGGCCAGATCCTCGGTTCGGCCGCGGGCGAGCAGGTCCGCGCCGTCCTGCAGGCGGTAGCGGCGCAGCACCCATTTCGGTCCGGCCCCGACATAGCGCCGGAACATGCGCTGCAGTGTGCGAACCGGGATACCGAACCGGGCGGTGACCTGATCGACCCGCGTCAACTCGAGATCGTGTTCCATCGCCGCGACGACGCGCAGCACGAGTAGGTAGGTCGGGTCGTCCAGGAACGGACGGCAGGCGAAGA
This sequence comes from Nocardia sp. NPDC005366, assembly GCF_040606855.1. Classification (NCBI taxonomy): domain Bacteria; kingdom Bacillati; phylum Actinomycetota; class Actinomycetes; order Mycobacteriales; family Nocardiaceae; genus Nocardia; species Nocardia sp. NPDC005366. The sequence goes on along the minus strand of NZ_JBEXFQ010000043.1, from coordinate 43,064 downwards.
ATTCCTCGACCAGGGTCCGGCGTTCGGCATCGGATGATGCCTCCAGCACACGTTCGGTCAGCCCGGCGGACTCGGGTATTACATCGGGCAGCTCGACGGCGGTATCGCGGAACGCGCCGACATCCAATCCGGTATAGGCGCCGAAACCTCCGGCGCGGAAACGGATGCCGAATGTCTCCCCGACGCCGCTGAGTTCCCGAATGTATTTGGTGGTGGCGACCCCGTTGACGAATCCGCCGGTACGGGTCCGCGTGCGTTCGAAAGTGATGTTCACGCACGGATAGGACAGCACCTCGGCGAAATACGGCGAACGTCCGCGCAGATCCCAGCGCACCGACCAATACCACTCGATGAAGCGCTCGACCGCCGGTCCGGCGGACAGTCGCGCCAGCGTCCGGTGCCTGGCCTGCTCATCCGGGTGCAGGATCCCCTTGACGTCGTCCGGCCCGGGGACGCGGCCGAGGGTCCCGAGCGCGTCAGACACGGTGTCGCATTCTTACAAGACCACGCCGCGGCGGTCGACGAGAGTTGTTCCCATGACCGATACAGCGAATTCGACGGTGAATCCCATCCCCGACGGCTACCACTCGATCACCTGTTTCCTCGCCGTTCCCGACGGCGGGAAAGCGATCGAGTTCTACAGCGCCGTCTTCGGCGCACAGGTGCTCAGCCGCAACGATATGCCCGACGGGCAGCCCGCCCACGCCGAGCTGAAGATCGGCGACTCGACCCTGCAGATGGGCATGCCCATTCCGGAGAACGGCGTGCTCGCTCCCAACGGCGAGTGGGTGCACACCTCGATGGTGCACTACTGCCCCGACGTCGACGCCGTCATCGAGCGTGCGATCCAGCACGGCGCGCGCAGCGTGGAATCGCCGCAGACGTTCGTCACCGGTGACCGCTACGGCGTGGTCATCGACCCCTTCGGCCACCGATGGGTGGTGATGACCAGGGTCGAGGACGTGTCGCGCGAGGAGGCCGAGCGGCGCGTGAACGAATGGATGGCGACGCAGGGCTGAGCACTGGGACCGGCCGGTGCTCAACTGAGCCCGGCCGCGTCCATGCCACGCAATTCCTTCTTCAGATCCGCGATCTCATCGCGCAACCGACCTGCCAGCTCGAACTGCAATTCCCTTGCGGCGTTCATCATTTGCGCCGTGAGTTCCTTGACCAGGTCGGCGAGTTCGGCGCGCGGCATCGACTTGATATCGCGCCCCTCGTACACTCCCGCGCTCACCGCCCGGCCCGGCTCGCCCTGGGCACGCCTGCCGCGACTGGCATTGCGACCGGAGCCGCCGACCGCGACCTCGTCGTCGGCCTCCTGATACACCTGATCCAGGATGTCGGCGATCTTCTTGCGCAACGGCTGGGGGTCGATCCCCTTCTCCGCGTTGTAGGCGACCTGTTTGGCCCGGCGGCGTTCGGTCTCGTCGATCGCGTGCCGCATCGAGTCGGTGATCTTGTCGGCGTACATGTGAACTTCGCCGGATACGTTGCGAGCCGCGCGGCCGATGGTCTGGATCAGGCTGGTGCTGCTGCGCAGGAACCCCTCCTTGTCCGCGTCGAGGATCGCCACCAACGACACCTCGGGTAGATCGAGACCCTCGCGCAGCAGATTGATGCCGACCAGCACGTCGTATTCGCCCAGACGCAATTGACGCAGCAATTCCACGCGGCGCAGGGTGTCGATCTCCGAATGCAGGTACCGCACCCGGACGCCGAGGCCGAGTAGATAGTCGGTGAGATCCTCCGACATCTTCTTGGTCAGGGTGGTGACCAAGACCCGCTCGTTCTTGTCGGTGCGCACGCGGATCTCGTGGACGAGATCGTCGATCTGGCCCTTGGTCGGTTTCACCACCACGTGCGGATCGACGAGACCGGTCGGGCGGATGACCTGCTCGACCACCTCGCCGCCCGCCTGACCCAGCTCGTACGGGCCGGGGGTCGCCGAGAGGTAGACGGTCTGGCCGATGCGATCGGCGAATTCCTCCCAGGTGAGCGGCCGATTGTCGATGGCCGACGGCAGCCGGAAACCGAACTCGACCAAATTCCGTTTGCGCGACATATCGCCCTCGTACATGCCGCCGATCTGCGGGACCGTCACATGCGATTCGTCGATGACGAGCAGGAAATCCTCGGGGAAGTAATCGAGCAGGGTGGCGGGGGCGGATCCGGCCGGACGACCATCGATATGGCGCGAATAGTTCTCGATGCCGGAGCAGAAGCCGACCTGCCGGATCATCTCGAGGTCGTACTGGGTGCGCATCCGCAATCGCTGTGCCTCGAGCAGTTTGCCCTGCCGTTCCAGTTCGGCCAGCCGCTGCTCGAGTTCCCGCTCGATATCGCCGACCGCGCGTTCCATCCGATCGGGGCCGGCCACGTAGTGGGTGGCGGGGAAGATCCGCAGCACATCCACCTGACGCACCACATCACCGGTGAGCGGGTGCAGGTAGTACAGCGCCTCGATCTCGTCGCCGAAGAATTCGATGCGCACCGCGAGCTCCTCGTAGGAGGGGATGATCTCGACGGTATCGCCGCGCACCCGGAACGAGCCGCGCGCGAAGGACATGTCGTTGCGGGTGTACTGCACGTCGACCAGCAGGCGAAGCAGCGCGTCACGGTCGATTTCCCCGCCCACCTCGAGTTGCACCGACCGATCCAGATAGGACTGCGGGGTACCGAGACCGTAGATGCACGACACCGAGGCGACAACCACCACGTCACGCCGCGAGAGCAGGCTGGACGTCGCGGAGTGACGCAGCCGCTCGACATCGTCGTTGATCGAGCTGTCCTTCTCGATATAGGTATCGGTCTGGGCGATATACGCCTCGGGTTGGTAATAGTCGTAGTACGAGACGAAGTACTCGACGGCGTTGTTGGGCAACATCTCCCGCAGCTCGTTGGCCAACTGCGCGGCCAGCGTCTTGTTCGGCGCCATCACCAGCGTCGGCCGCTGCAATTTCTCGATCAGCCAGGCGGTGGTCGCCGACTTGCCGGTGCCGGTGGCGCCGAGCAGCACGACATCGCGCTCCCCCGCCTCGATCCTGCGCTGCAATTCGGCGATGGCGGCGGGCTGGTCGCCCGCCGGACGATGCTCGCTGACCACCTGGAAACGGCCGTCGGCACGCTCGATCGCACCGACCGGCCTGAACTCCGAATGCGCGAGCGGCGTCTCGCCGTGGGATCGGCTCTCGTAGCCCTCGGCCGGAATCTCGGTTGCGAATGCCATGGTCACCAGCCTAAGCCTCGCCACCGACAGATTTCCTCCCGCGCGTGGCGGCCGAGCGGGTGACCCGCACGCTCTGAGCGCTACGTCGCATACCACGACAGGTCTGGAGATCCCACTCCGGGAGCTGCGCGAGGCCTGTGATATTCGTAACGTCCACAGGGACGCGACGGTTCGACGATGGAGGGGCTCGATGAAACCGCAGTACATGTATCGGTGGGTCAACAATCACGGTGTGATCCGCCTGTTCAAGAAGACGCTACTCCGTCGCGGTGATCTGTTCGCGCGGTTGAACGGCAGCGCGGAGGGCATCGAGAATCCGTACGCCCTGATCGAGGAGATGCGCGGGGAGGGCGGGTTGCACCGGACCCTTCCGGTATGGACCACCTTCGATCACGAGATGGTCCGGGAGATACTGCGCGACAACCGTTTCGGTGTCGGTATACCGACCGTGTTCGGCATAACACGGCCCGTGCTGCGCGCGCTGGAGCGCCGACCCCTCCCGCCGAACCCGGTGGATCCGCCGTCGATGCTGGTGATCGACCAGCCCGAGCACACCCGGATGCGTAAACCGGTCACCGCGGCCTTCACCCCGCGTGCCGTCGCCCGGCTGCGCGACCGGATCGAGACGGTCACGGAGGAACTGCTCGCGGCGCTCCCCGACGACGGGCCCACCGATCTGGTGGCGCGGTACGCGGCGCAGGTGCCCATCGCCATCATCTCCGAGATGCTCGGCTTCCCCGACTCCGACCGCGAGATGTTCCTGCGCTGGGGCGACGACATCAGTCCGTTGCTCGACATCGGGATCTCCTGGCGGACGCATCAGCGGGCGATGGAATCCTCGGAGCGGCTGCACCGGTATCTCGTCGAGCACGTCGAACGTCTCCGCGCCGAACCCGGCGACGACATCCTCAGCAGCCTGGTCACCGCGGGCGATCTGTCCACCTACGAACTGTGCGCGTCGGCGACCCTGCTGATGGCCGCGGGTTTCGAGACCGCGGTCAATCTGATCGGCAAGGGCATCATCCAGCTGCTGCGCCACCCCGATCAACTGGACCGGTTGCGCGCCGAACCGGAACTCTGGCCCAATGCGGTGGAGGAGATCCTGCGGATCGATCCGCCGGTGCAGACCACCGCTCGCACCACCCGTACGGCGCTGGAGATCGGCGGCACCCGGTTGCGCAAGGGGTCGATCGTGGTGCTGTCGCTGGCAGGCGCGAACCGCGACCCCGCCGTGTTCACCGACCCGGCCCGTTTCGACATCACCCGGGCCAACGCCAAGAATCATCTGTCCTTCAGCAGCGGTATCCACGTGTGCCTCGGCGCCGGTCTGGCCCGGATGGAAGCGGCCCACGCCCTGCGCGCGCTGTTCGAGGCCTTTCCGGACCTGCGATTGACCGATCCGCCCACCCGGCGGCCCCTGTTCACCCTGCACGGTTACGAGCGCCTCCCCGCGCACACCGGTCAGCGCGTCCGCGGCCGCCAGCCCATCGGCTGACCCGCGCCCGCCATGTGGTCGTGGCCGGAACAGGGATTCGAGGTCAGCGCACCTCGGCGGACACCGAGACCGCTCGCCCGGGATCGCGAAACATACCGGGCGGCAACTCTATTCGCCGGTGCACCGAATTTTTCGCCACCCGCGCCGACCCCGCCGGGTGTAGCCTGATCTGGTTGCCGAACCTGCTGAAGGACTCGCCATGAGCGCTCTGGTTCCCCTGCTCGTCGCCGCACCGACGATGACCGGAATCGCGGGATATATGGCCCGTGATCTCCGATCGAACAACGTCATCGCGCCACAGGATCCCCCGGGAAATCCGGTACGCAGACCGGCCGTCGAATATTTCGACCTCACGGACCTGACCTGTACCGACAGCAGGGGTTACATCACGCAGGTGGATCGCTGCCACCGGGAACCGTGGGGTCTCTACGTCTCGCGCGCCGCCGACCAACCGAAACGGCGTCACACGGAGATCTGGCTGCTCCCCGATCCGGGGATCAGGGCCACCAGGGAACACGGGCGAGAGGCCCGGTTCGGCAACCACGACTACCGGCTCGACATCGGCGAATTCTGCGAGGTCACGCCGAAACGCTGGCGTGCGGTCGACCTCTACCTCGATATCGTCGTGCGCCAGGGCAGGCCCGCCGAATTACATGGCGCCGAGCAACTGCTCGCCGCGCACGCCGCCGGATTCGTCGACGCCGCGCGGGCCCGGTGGGCCTTCGATCGGGCGACGGCGGTGGTGGACGGATGCGCGTCGCACGGGCACGATGTCGAGCAGTGGCTTGCGTCCGAGGGCATCGCGCTCACCTGGATGTAGCCCACTCTCCGCCTGCCGGACTCGACGCGGGCCATACCCCGGTAGATTCTGAGGACATGACACAGGCACCAGCAGTGGACGTGCACCGGCCGAAGGTCGAGTACTTCGATATCGCGAGCCTGACCAACACCGACCCCAAGGGATTCATCCGGGCGGTCGAGCGGTACCACGTGGAATCGTGGGGCCTGTACATGGCGCGAACCTCCGATCATCCGCAGTTCCACTACATCGAATCGTGGCTGCTGCCGGACCTGTCGTTGCGGGTGACGGTCTTCCACTACCACCCGGAACATCAGCGCGATCAGGACTACTACCTCGATCTCGGCGAGTTCACCCGGGTCAGCGCCGATCGATGGAAGTCGGTGGACCACTACCTCGACATCGTGGTGCGCACCGGACGTGAGACCGAACTACTCGACGTGGACGAGTTACTGGCCGCGCATACCGCCGGACTGCTCGGCGCCGCCGAATCGCAGGCGGCGATCGAGCGTGCCGCCGCCGCGATCGACGGCATCGCGGCCAACGGATATTCGCTGGAGCGCTGGCTGGAATCCCTCGGGATCACCCTCACCTGGAAATAGCTCCGGCCCCACCCGAACGCCACCCATTGACAACCTCGATCGTGCGGTGCATCATTTAACCATTCAGTTAATTAGCTAGGTGGTTTAATAATGCCATGACGGGCGATGAACTCAGCAGAACCTTCGCGGCACTCGCGGATCCGACCAGACGGGCGATCCTCGCTCGCCTGGCCGACGGCGAAGCCACGGTGACCGAACTCGCGGAACCGTTCGCGATGAGCCTGCCCGCCATCTCCAAGCACCTGAAGGTGCTCGAACGCGCCGGGCTCATCACCCGAGGGCAGCACGCCCAGTGGCGCCCGTGCCGATTGGACGCGGCGCCGCTCGGCCCCGCGTCCGATTGGCTGGACCGATACCGGAAGTTCTGGGAGGGCCGATTCGACCGCCTGGACGAACACCTGCACCGCATACAGAAAAAGGAGGGCGACCAGTGACCGAACTGCTCGATCTGCCCCAGGGTGACGTGCGCCTACTCGAGACCGATGGCGCGCGGCGACTGCTCGCGGCGAATCTGCCCGCGCGCCTCGCCTTCACCGCCGCCGACGGCACCCCGAGAGTGCTGCCGATCAATTTCTGGTGGAACGGAACCGAATTGATCATGACCGGTTTCGCGCCTTCCAAGAAAGCGCGAATGTTGCGTCTGCGACCCGACGTCGCGATCACGATCGATACCGATTCCCTGCCGCCGGAAGCGCTGCTGATACGCGGCCGAGCCGAAATTCACGAAATCGACGGATTGGCGCCGGAGTACGCGCAGGCGATGAATAAAGGCGGAGCCGAGGCGAACGCCGACAACCTCGAGTTCCTCCGCGCGATGCGGCCTCGCATGGAGCGAATCGTCGTGCGCCCCACCTGGGTCGGTTACCTGGACTTCCAGAACCGTTTCCCCGCAGGCGCGCCCGACTGGATGAAGGGGCCGCGGAGCCGCACGCCGCATCCCGGCCACCAGGACTGACACGAATCCACCACCCCCGAGAGGACTTTCGACATGAGCGACCGTGAATTCACCATCGTCCGCGTCTTCGACGCACCCCGTGAGCTGGTATTCCGGGCCTGGCTCGATCCGGATCAACTCGTGCGGTGGGCCGGTCCGCACGGATTTTCGACCCCGCGCGACACCATCGTCGTCGAGCCGCGCGTCGGCGGACGCTACGACTCGGTGATGGTCTCCGACACCGACGGCGCCCGCTACCCCAGCGCCGGGGTGTTCCGGGAGATCGTCGAGCCGGAACGCCTGGTGTTCACCTGGGGCGATCCGACGGGCGACGGCGGCGCCGAGCACGAATCGGTCGCCACGGTGACCTTCGCCGAAACCGACGCGGGTAAGACCACCATGACATTCCACCTGCTCGCCCCCGGACCGCTCAGCCCGGAGGACGGCGCGGAAGAAGGGTGGGGCCAGAGTCTGGACCGATTGGTCGCGCTGTTCTGACAGCGCCCGGGAGTCAGCCCCGCGCCGCGCGCAGGCGCTCGTAGACCGCGGCGAACCACGGCTCCTTCGCCGAGTGGTACGCCTTCGCGGCGGCCTCCCCGGAACTACCCGCCGCCGCGGCCTGGGCCTCGCGATGCACGGCCAGGTACTCCGCACGGGCGGCGGGGTCGGCGCGTAGCCAGTCGCGCACAGCGAGTGCGAATACCGCCCCCGGCGACCCGTCGACGCGAATGTAGACGTCGGCGGGCCTGCCGGGATCGGCGCTCCCATGTGCCCTCGTCGCCGACAGCTCGGCACCGGTCGGGTCACCCTCGGTCGGCTCCGGATACTCGTGAGCGCCATGCGGTTTCGCGGGGAAACCCGCCGCTCCCAGCGCCTCACGCAAGCTATCGGCGGTCGCGATGTCCGGGACGGTGATCTGGATATCGATCACATCCTCGGCGGGCAGGTCCGCGACGGCGGTCGAGCCGATGTGGTCGATGCGGGAGGCCGCCCCACCGCAGGCCGCCCCCAGCCGGGCGATCAGCCGCCGCGCCTGCGCCGCCCATTCCGGATCAGCGGGAACCAGCCGCAATTCCCTCGGCGCGACCGTGCCCGCGCGCAGGTTGCGCTCGAACGGCACGAGTCGCTGCTCCCACAGCCGATGCACCACCGGCTCGATCTCGCCGGGACCGCCGCTGTTGTCGAGCAGCACATCGGCGACCGCGTGCCGCTGCTCGTCGGTCGCCTGCGCTGAAATCCGAGCCCGCGCATCGGCTTCGGAAACGCCACGGAATTCGACGAGCCGCCGAATTCGAGTTTCCTCCTCGACGTCGACCACTAATACCAGATGCAGGTACGGCGCCATTCCGCTCTCCACCAGAAGTGGAATATCCTGCACCAGAATCGCGTCGGATTCCGCCGCGTCGATCAATTCCGCTGTGCGCTTTCCCACCAATGGATGAGTGATGGAATTCAGTTTCGCTCGGGATTCATCGTTCGCGAATGCGCGCGCCGCCAGCGCGGGCCGGTCGAGGCTGCCGTCCTCGGCCAGGATCTCCGGGCCGAAAGCCTCTGTCAATGCCGTGAGGCCCTCGGTGCCGGGGGCGACGACCTCCCGCGCGATCGCGTCGGCGTCGATGATCACCGCGCCCCGTTCGGCCAGGATCCGCGCCACCGTCGACTTACCCGCTCCCATGCCTCCGGTGAGGCCGATCCGCAACATGTCCCCCAGTCTCGCATTCGCGATTCCCGCCGCCGCCGACCACCCACGGCGGCGGATGCCCGTCGCGACTTCGACCGGCCCCAAGACGCGTGACTACCCACCGCCGATGCCGTATTCACCACCCCCCGCCGGATTTGCCCGATCCGTGATGACGCCGAGACCATTTCGCAACATTTCCGTTCGACCTCCACACAACGACGGCAACTTTCCGACACGCCGAGGCAATTACTCGCGCAAAATACTCTGCCGCCCCCTTTTCTTCGGCTAATCTTCGCCGTGGCGATCCAGGCCAGAACCAGCTAGCAAAGGAAACTCATTGGGCACCAGAATCAACCAGTCGGGTCGCCACCGCCTGGGTATGGCGGGAGGCGTGCACTGCATCCAGATCCCCGCTGTCGCGGCCGCGCTCGCCGAGCACCGCCGCTCATGGTTCACCGCATTGATCAATCCGGCTCGGCACAGTTTCGCGGCCATGCGGAAACGTCCCGTTCTCGCGTCCGTGCGCTGGATACCCGCCGCCGCCGGCTGACCTCTCCTTTTCGGCCGTGGCCCCACCCGCACCGGGTCGGGGCCACTGTCGTGCGCGCCTGACCTGTCTTCCGGCCTCGGCGTCCACGGGCTGCTAGGTTGGCGTCTGTGCAGTCGGTTTCCGCTCGATGGGTGCGTTCGCTGCTCCTGGCCGCCATGGCGGTGGCCGTTGTAGGCATGCATCATCTGGCAGGTCCTGGCGCTCAATCCCGGCATGTGCACGTCGATCCCGCCGCTCATGCCGTGCCGATACCGGCCGACATATCGGGCACCGGCAGCACCGTGCACGACTGTTGCGCCATGCCCATGGTCACCCATGTCGGCGAAAGCGGCACTGACGGCCACGGTCCCGGCCACCGTCCCGGCCACGGTCTGCTGCATCTGTGTCTGGCCGTGCTCATGGCCGCGGCCGGACTCGCGCTGATGTGGATCGTCACGGGGCGGCACTGGTGGCAGCAGGTGTGGGCGGGCACCGCCGCTGGCATTGGGGTGATCGCGGTGGCACGGCCTCCTCCGGTCGCGATGTCGAGGCGCCTGGCCTCGCTGTGTGTGTTGCGGGTGTGATCGCCGCCCGCCGGGCCCGCCCTTGCGGCGGGTCGCGGCGCCAGATCGCTCACTCCCTTTCAACCGCACGACATCTCAGGAGTTGATGATGAACACCACGATCAGGACTGTGTCCGCGACCGCGCTGACGATCCTGGCATCGGCGGCCGTGCTCGCCGGCTGTAGCGATGACTCCGACGGACCCGACACATCGTCTGTGACCACCAGCGCCGCGACTATCTCGGCGTCGCCGTCGAGCGGCGCCGCGGTCGCCGGTGAGCACAACGACGCCGACGTGCGCTTCGCCCAGGACATGATCGGCCACCACAACCAGGCTGTTCAGATGGCAGCCCTGGCGCCGGGGCGCAGCACCGACCAAGCCGTGCTCGAGCTGGCCGTTCGCATACAGCAGGCGCAGGGACCCGAGGTCACGACCATGACGGGCTGGCTGCAGACGTGGGGCAGCGCTACCGCTACCGTCACCGCGACGGCGACCTCGATGCCGGGTATGGGTCACGGGGCGACTCCGATGCCGAGCATGGGCCATTCGGCGATGCCGGGCATGATGAGCCTCGAGCAGATGTCGCGGCTCGCGGGGGTCGGTGGGACGGATTTCGATCGGATGTGGCTGACGATGATGATCGAACATCACCAGGGCGCGATCGAGATGGCGCGCACCGAACTGGCCCAGGGCGCCAACCCCGACGCCAAGAAGCTGGCTCAGAAGATCATCGACGACCAGCAGACCGAGATCACCCAGATGCAGGCCATGCTCGCCCAGCGCTGACCCCTGACTCACGGCATCGGCCCTCGATCGAGGGTCGGTGCCGTGGCGCGCGGCGCCGGTCCGGCGGGAATATATACCCCCTAGGGGTAAATTCTTCGGGTATGTCCAGCGAACACGCACATCCCGGCACCGACCACGACCTTCACGAACACCGCCATGCCGACACCGCGGCGCGGACCGCCGGCCACCGTACCGATCACACGGGACACGGCGGACACACGGGACACGTGGCACAGTTCCGGCGCCTGTTCTGGATCATGCTGGTGCTCGCGGTGCCGGTGGTCGGCGCGAATATGATGTTCGCCGACCTGATCGGGTACACCCTTCCCGACGCGGTGTCGTGGGTGTCGCCGGTCCTGGGCACCGTCATGTACTTCTGGGGCGGACGTCCGTTCCTGACCGGCGCGGTCACCGAGATCCGAGAACGGCAGCCAGCGATGATGCTGCTGATCGCGCTCGCGATCACCGTGGCCTTCGCCGCCTCCTGGGGTGCCACGCTCGGAGTGTTGTCCCACGACCTGGATTTCTGGTGGGAACTCGCGCTACTCATCGTGATTATGCTGCTGGGGCACTGGATCGAGATGCGCTCACTCGGACAGGCCTCCAGCGCTTTGGAGTCACTGGCCGCGCTGCTGCCGGACGAAGCCGAACGCATCGACGCCGACCGCACCGTCACCATCGCCTCGACCGAGCTGCGCACCGGCGACCTGGTCGTGGTACGACCGGGCGGACGGATCCCCGCCGACGGCACCATCGAATCCGGCAGCGCCGACCTCGACGAATCCATGATCACCGGCGAATCCCGGCCCGTGCGCCGCGAACCCGGCGACCGCGTCGTGGCCGGCACAGTCACCACCGACTCCGCGCTGCGGGTGCGGATCACCGCCGTCGGCGCCGACACTGCCCTGGCCGGCATCCAGCGCTTGGTCACCGAAGCGCAGAACTCCACCTCCCGCGCCCAAATCCTGGCCGACCGCGCAGCGGGCTGGCTGTTCTGGTTCGCCTCGGGCACCGCCGTGCTCACCGCCGTGGTCTGGCTGATGCTCGGCCAACCCGAATCCGCGGTCACCCGCACCATCACCGTGCTCGTCATCGCCTGCCCGCACGCCCTCGGGCTGGCGATCCCTCTGGTGGTCTCCATCGCGACCGAGCGCGCCGCCGCAGCCGGTGTCCTGATCACCGACCGCCGCGCGCTCGAGGCGATGCGCACCGTGGACGCGGTCCTGTTCGACAAGACCGGCACCCTCACGCGCGGCGAACCCGCCGTCATCGCCGTCACCAGCGGCGCGGACGAGGTTCTCGCGCTGGCCGCCGCCGCCGAAGCCGACAGCGAACATCCCCTCGGCCGCGCCATCGTCACCGCCGCGACCGACCGTGGACTACACGTGCCCGTTGCCACCGACTTCACGGCGCGCAACGGCATCGGCGTCACCGCCACCGTCGACGCGGCCAGCATCAGCGTCGGCGGACCCGGCATGCTCACCGAACATCGACTCACCCCGGTCGCGGAAGCGGCCGAATGGGCCGAGCAGGGCTCGACAGTGCTCCACGTCCTGCGCGACGGCACAGTCGTCGGCGCCGTGGCTCTGGCCGACGAGATCCGGCCCGAGTCCGCCCAGGCCATCGATGCCCTGCACGCCCGCGGCATGCACGTCGCCATGATCACCGGCGACGCCGAGTCCGTCGCCCGCACCGTCGCCACCCAGTTGGGTATCGATCAAGTCTTCGCCGACGTCCTGCCCCAGGAAAAAGGCGCCAAAGTCCAAGCCCTCCAAGACGCGGGCCGCATCGTCGCCATGGTCGGAGACGGCGTCAACGACGCCCCCGCCCTCGCCCGCGCCGACGTCGGGATCGCCATCGGCGCAGGCACGGACGTCGCCATCGCCTCGGCCGGAGTCGTGCTCGCCAGCGACGACCCCCGCTCGGTGCTGTCGATCGTCACCCTCTCGCGTGCCACCTATCGCAAAATGATCCAGAATCTCACCTGGGCCGCCGGCTACAACATCGCCGCCGTACCGTTGGCAGCCGGCGTCCTCGCCCACTGGAACGTCACCCTTCCCATGGAAATCGGCGCGCTGCTCATGTCCGCCTCCACAGTCGTCGTCGCGCTCAACGCCCAACTCCTGCGCCGCCTCGACCTGCGCCCCAGCGCGCTCGGGCACGGGTGAGCCGCGCCGGGTGTGATCCCCGCGATACGAACCCGATTGTCGGACACGGGGATACGTCGGGTCGCAGCGCGCACGCGCCCTGCCGGTAGCCGACTCGATCATCGACGAGGTCAGGAATCCCGCACGGACCACGTTTCGATGACACCGGTCAGCTGTGCGAGCAAGGAGGCAAGGCCCGAAAGATCGCCGCCGAGTTGGTAGGTCTTGAGCTCGGCGGGGGCGGGCAGCTGCGACACGATCTGCGGCAGGTTGTCGATCAACCTGGCCTGAATATTCGCGGCGCCCTGCTCGTTGGCGGTATTCACCCGCACCCGATCTCGCTCCAGTTGCCGCAATTTCGTCTCGTGCTCGGCCCGCGAGCGCGCATCGGCGAGCGCCAATTCACCGTCCAGTTCCTCGCGGCGCAATTCCTGCCGCCTGCGCAGATTCTCGGTCTGTTCGGTGTGCTGCTCGCGTTCGAGGCGCAGCGCGTGCAGTGCGGTCTCCTGGACCAGATCGGCTACGGTGCGCTGATCGTCGTGTTCGCGGGTGGTGCGGCGCAACTGTTCGGAAGTCTCCCGATCGAATCGAGACGCCTCGTGGCGGGCACGCAGTTCGGCGAGTTCACGTTCGTTCTCGATGCGCCGTTCCTCCGCCGTACGGTGCGTGGCCGTCTCCTTGGCCGAAATCACCTCCTGCGCCGACAATTCGGCGAGACGGGCGATCTGATTCTGTTCGCTGCGGTAGGGCTTCTGCAGGTTCTCCCACAGCGTCGACGAACTGACCACCGCCTCTTTGATCTGCACGGTGACGATCCGCAGCCCGAGTCCGCGGTCGCTGCGCCCTTCCCCCGCATCCGCCGAACCCTCGGCGACCGCGCGCAGCCGGGCGGTCAGTTCCTCGATGATCGGCTGCTTATCGCTGAGCACATCCCGCACGCCCATGGTGGAGACTTTGTCCTTGATAGCCGCTTCGGCCTGTTCACGCAGCTGAATATTGACCAGCCGCATGGGATCATCGGCGTCGGAGAAATCCAGCTTCCGGTAGGCGGTGCCGAAATCCTCGATGATCCATTGCACATACCCCTGTACGAGAACACCCTGCAATTCACTGCAAATGCAGTAGGCGTTGATCAGAATCGTCTGCATCGCGCCAGGCACCACGAGATAGGAGTCGGTCGCCGGATTGAAGCGGAACGACACCCCCAGACCGATATGCAACGGTTCGCTGCGACCCCGACGGGTATGCACGACAAAGGCATTCGGCGGGACGAGGACCGTGCGCCTACGCCAGAAACCGGTGACCCGCACCTCGACCGGACCGGGCCCCGATCCGTGCGGCCTCGGCCCGGCGCTCTCGGCCCGCTTGGCCACGGCGCCGCGCGGGGCGGGTGCGCCGGGCGGCGGCGGCATCGAGCCCGCCGCCAGAGCGGGTTTGCGCGTGCGCAGATCGTCCTCGAGGGCGGCCTGCTGCGCCACCACCTGGTCGAGATAGGTGTTCTTACCCGAATTGGAGCCCATGACGGTGGAGACTACCGCCGAATCACCTCGGCCCGAATCTCTTTCGATCTGTCGAAGGCCCGGTGGCGCGGTTGGCGAACACACCATGAGCTGGCCCACAGGCCGATCCCGGGCGATCCCTTGCATCCCGCTCGCCCGAGTTCCTAGACTGAGCCGATACCTGACAGTGACTTCCAGGTATCACTTCCGGGAGGGTCGATGACAGCGCACACCACCGTGGAACGGCCGCAGCCGACCACGCGCCCCGGCGCCGTCGGCCGTTGGGGTGAGTTCATGGCTCGCCATCGCCGCATCGTGCTCGGCGGCTGGCTGCTGCTGGTCGTGCTCTGCGGGGCCGCCTATCCGGCCCTGCACGACCGCCTCGGCGCACCCGACTACACGGTGCCGCAATCCGGGTCGAGTCGCGTCGAACATCTTGCTGCCGAACACTTCTCACAGCTCGGTGCCGAGCAGGACGTCATCGTCTTCCACTCCGCGCGCTATCGCGCCGACACGCCGGAGTTCCGTGCCGCCGTCGATGCCGCCATCACCACCGCGCGCGGCATCACGGGCGTCGCGGGCGCGGTCGGACCTTTCGAGGGCATCCCGTCGATCCAGATCTCCGCAGACGGTCACACCGCCTTCGGCATCGTCGGCCTCAACGGATCGATGGCCGAACGGGTGGAGGTCGCGATCCGGCTGCAAGCCGCCCTGACCGGCGCACCGGGTTCCGGCCTCGGGGCCGCCGGTGTCGACGTGACGGTCACCGGCTACGCGCCGATTCAGGCCGATCTGATGGCGATCGAGACCGCCGATATGCAGCGCGCCGAAGGGATCGGCCTTCCGGTCGCGGCGGCGGTGCTGGTTCTCGCGCTGGGCGCGGTGGTGGCCGCGACCATCCCGATCACGGTGACCGTGGCCGGAATCGCGCTCGGCGTCGGCGTCCTCTTCGGCCTCACCACCTTCTCGACCTTCGATTCTCTGGTGCTCTCCGTGGCGACCATGATCGCGACCGGCACCGCGATCGACTACGCGATGTTCATAGTCAGCCGGTTCAACGAGGAACTGACCAGGCGCGGCGTCCGAGACCGGCGAGCCCGAAGCGATATCGAGGCCGCGATCGGCGTCGCGCTCGACACCACGGGCCGCACGGTTCTCGCCTCGGGGATCATCGTGATGATCTCGCTGTGCTCGTTGGCCGTGGTAGGGCTACCGATGCTCACCGGCATCGCGATCGGCGTGGTCACCGCGGTGCTCGCCACCCTCGCCGCCGCGTTCACCCTGCTGCCCGCGCTGCTCGCGGTCCTGGGGCCCGCGGTCAATCGCGGCGCGCTGCCGGCGCGGCTGCGACCGGCCGAAACCCGTTCGGCGGAAGCCTCGAACGGCTGGGCGCGATGGGCGCGTCTCGTGATGGGCAAGCCGGTGCTGTTCGGCGCTGTCGGGGTGGGCGCGCTCCTGCTGGCCGCGTTCCCGATCACGGGGATCCACTACGGCGTCGACATGGGCATCGGCTCCCTCGGGGAGCGACCCAGCGGCCGAGCCACCGCGCTCATCGAGGACAATTTCGGTCCCGGACTGCTCGGACCGATCACGGTCATCGCCACCGGCCCGGACGACGGGCCGCTCGCCGAATCAGCGCGACCGGGGGTGACCGCCTTCATCGACGGCCTCTCCGGGGACGAGCGGGTGGTCCGGGTGCTGCCGCGACAGGCCGACGGCCGACTGCTGGCGACCGTCGTTCCCCGCGACACCTTCGACTCCACCGCCGTCGCCGACCTGACCTCCGATATCCGCGCCGGGGCGAACGCCGTCGCCGACGCGCGGATCCATGTCGGCGGCACCTCGGCCGCCTTCGCCGACGTCTCCGCACGCATCACCGATCGACTCTTCCTGGTGATCGCGCTGGTGCTGGCGGTCTCGCTGGCCTTCCTGGTCTACGCGTTCCGCAGTATCGTGCTGGCGTGCAAGGCGATCGTGCTGAATCTGCTGGCTACCGGTGCGGCACTGGGGATCACGGTCGCGGTCTTCCAGCACGGGATCGGGAAATCCCTGCTCGGCTTCGAGAGCACCGGATTCCTCCAGGTCTATCTGCCGATGCTGGTCTTCGCGGTCCTGTTCGGTCTGTCCATGGATTACGAGGTTTTCCTCATCCGGCGGATGAAGGAGGCGTGGGATCAGAACCAGGACAACGCCGCCGCGGTCGCCGAGGGATTACAGCGCACGGCCCGCCCCATCACCGCGGCGGCGGCGATCATGGTGGCGGTTTTCGCCAGCTTCGTCACCGCGGATGTGCTGGAACTCCAGCAGATCGGATTCGCGCTCGCGGTGGCGATCGCGATCGACGCGCTGATCGTGCGCCTTGTGCTCGTGCCCGCGTCCATGCAGCTGTTCGGCCGATGGAACTGGTGGTTGCCGCGATTCGGTTCCGCTAGTGCAGAATCCGTTCGATCGCGCTGACGATCGCGTCGACCGCCTCGGTATACACCGCGCGCAGCGGTCGGACGAAATCGGCTGTGGCCCAGTGATCCAGCGCGGCCGTGGCACCCCAGACCGCGGTGGCCGCAGCGACGCGCAGGCGCAGATCGTTCGGTATGCCGCCGGTGCGCTCGGCGAACAGTGACACGAACTGCGATTCCAACTCCCGCATCTGTCGGTTCTGCGCGTCCGCGATCTCCGGGATGGTCGTCACGTACCGCATGCGTCTGCGCATGCGCAATTCGGTCTCCGGCGTCAGCATCGCATCGATCAGTATCGGCGCGAGCATCCTCGCGGCGGCGATGAGATCGCCGGGCCGCATCGGCTCACCGCCGCCCGCGTCCCGGACCGCCTCGAGGATCCGCAGATCGTGTTCGTCGTAGAGGACCAGCATCTCCTTGACGCCGAAATACCGGTACACCGAACTGGCCGACACCCCCGCCTCGTGCGCGATCCGCTCGATCGTCACCGCTCGATAGCCGTGTTCCTCGAAAAGATCCAGCGCCACCCGCTGGATCCGGCTCATCGCCTCGCGCTTCCTGCGCTCCCACACACCCGCCGAGGACTCCACGCTGATATCGGACATCGCCGCTCAGGGTACTCGCCCGCAGTGCCGCGACGACCGCGTTGACGCAGGGCACCGATGCCGGGACGCGGACACCTCGACCGGGTCCGCATACGGGGAAGGCCCCGGTCCGTGTGGACCGGGGCCTTCCGCCGTGCTCATTCGAATCAGGCGTTGCCGGAGAGCTTCTCCCGCAGAGCCGCGAGCTGGGCGTCGCTGGCCAGCGAGCCGCCTGCGGACTCGGGCTGGCTGGAGGACGACTGCGCACCGCTCTCGGAGGAGTAGTTCGACGAACCGCCACCGTTCGCGGCCTCGGCCGCGGCGTCGGCCGCCATCTTCTCCATCTGCGCGGTGTGCATCTTGTGGCGACGCTCCGCCTCGGCGTAGCGGCCTTCCCACTCTTCGCGCTGCTTGTCGAAGCCCTCGAGCCACTCGTTGGTGTCGGGATCGAAGCCCTCGGGGAAGATGTAGTTGCCCTGGTCGTCGTAGCTGTCGGCCATGCCGTACTTCGACGGGTCGAACTCGGCGTGGTAATCCTCGTTCGCCTGCTTCAGCGACAGCGAGATCCGGCGACGCTCCAGGTCGATGTCGATGACCTTGACCATCGCGTCGTCACCGACGGCGACAACCTGGTCCGGAACCTCGACGTGGCGCTCGGCCAGCTCGGAGATGTGCACCAGGCCCTCGATGCCCTCTTCGACGCGCACGAACGCACCGAACGGAACCAGCTTGGTGACCTTGCCCGGCACGATCTGGCCGATCGCGTGGGTCCGGGCGAACTGACGCCACGGATCTTCCTGAGTCGCCTTGAGCGACAGCGAAACCCGCTCGCGGTCCAGATCGACGTCGAGAACCTCGACGGTGACCTCGTTGCCGACCTCGACAACCTCGGACGGGTGGTCGATGTGCTTCCAGGACAGCTCGGAAACGTGCACCAGGCCGTCGACGCCGCCGAGATCGACGAAGGCGCCGAAGTTGACGATCGAGGAGACCACACCCTTGCGGACCTGGCCCTTCTGCAGCTGGTGCAGGAACTCGGAGCGTACCTCGGACTGAGTCTGCTCCAGCCAAGCGCGGCGAGACAGGACCACGTTGTTGCGGTTCTTGTCCAGCTCGATGATCTTGGCCTCGATCTCCTTGCCGACGTACGGCTGGAGGTCGCGGACGCGACGCATCTCGACCAGCGACGCGGGCAGGAAGCCGCGCAGGCCGATGTCCAGGATCAGGCCGCCCTTGACGACCTCGATGACGGTGCCCTTGACGGCCTCGTCCTTCTCCTTGAGCTCCTCGATCGTGCCCCACGCGCGCTCGTATTGCGCCCGTTTCTTCGACAGGATCAGGCGGCCTTCCTTGTCCTCCTTGGTGAGAACGAGGGCCTCCACCTCATCACCCACGGAAACGACCTCATTCGGGTCGACATCGTGTTTGATGGAGAGTTCACGGGAGGGGATGACGCCTTCGGTCTTGTAACCGATGTCGAGCAGGACCTCGTCGCGGTCGACCTTGACGATGGTTCCCTCAACGATGTCGCCGTCGTTGAAGTACTTGATCGTGGCATCGATGGCGGCGAGGAAGTCCTCGGCGGAGCCGATGTCATTGACGGCTACCTGCGGCGAGGTGACGGTGGTGGGCATATGTCGGTTTGCTCCGGACGGATTGTGGTCGGTTGCGGACATTGGAACTTTCGGTACGCTGCGAGATCACCGCGACGATGCGACGACGGACATTGGAAACGTACCGCACGTACCGCACTCACCACTCGTGAAACCCAGCACGGGCCCCCTGTTACTCACTACACTGTAACCGTCGGCAGATCGTTACCTCGGCTACATCGGTACGCCAGTACAGAAGGCACTCGCCGGTTCAGCGTACGCGACCTTGGTCGACACGGGCAAACCGGCGTCCACGCCACGCCGAGATAAGGTTTCGGCGTGTCGGAAGATCGCCATGCGCAAGCAAACGCACTGCTCGGAACCACGGGAACCGCGCGCACCCGGATCGGTTCCGCCGCCAGTCAGCACGCCAGCCGTCGCTGGTGGGACGCCGACGCGGCGCAGTACCACGAGACGCACGCCGAGTTCCTCGGCGTCGACTCCCCCGGCGGCGAATTCGTATGGTGCCCGGAGGGGCTGCACGAGGGCGATATGCACTTGCTCGGCGATATCGCGGGCAAGCGAATCCTGGAGATCGGCTGCGGGTCGGCGCCCTGTTCGCGCTGGCTCGCCGGTCACGGGGGCCTTCCGGTCGGACTCGATCTGTCGCGGGGCATGCTCGAACGCGGGCTGGCGGCGATGGCGCGCGGCGGACCGACGGTCCCGCTCGTGCAGGCCGGGGCCGAGGATCTGCCTTTCGGCGACGCGAGCTTCGATCTGGCCTGCTCCGCCTTCGGGGCCATTCCCTTCGTCGCCGATTCCGCCCGGGTGATGCGCGAGGTGGCCCGCGTCCTGCGACCGGGCGGGCGCTGGGTGTTCTCGGTGAACCACCCGATCCGGTGGATCTTCCCCGACGATCCGGGCGAGGCCGGGCTGACCGCCGCCATCCCCTATTTCGATCGCACCCCCTACGTCGAGGTGGACGCCGAGGGTGTGCCCACCTACGTCGAACACCACCGCACGATCGGCGACCGGGTCCGCGAAATCGTCGCGGCGGGCCTGATCCTGGAGGACATCGTCGAACCCGACTGGCCGGAGTGGCTCGACCGGGAATGGGGTCAGTGGAGTCCGCTGCGCGGCGAACTGTTCCCGGGGACCGCCATCTTCGTCACCACCAAACCGACGACATGAGGTCCGCCGGATCGCGGTCGTCGTTATGTCTCGTCGTTATGTCCCGTCGTTATGTCTCGGAGTGGTCCCCGACGCGGCTGGCGGTAGCCGATGGGTAACCGCCGAGGGGTAACCGCCGATCGGACTCGGCGATACCGACGACCATGTGCAGGCGAACGCCGAAAGCGAGACAAGGACCCGGCAGACGCTGCTGTCGCGGGTCCTCGGCGTCGCTGAAGGAAATTCGAGATCAGAGCAGCCGGACGTTATCGGCCTGCGGCCCCTTCGGACCTTGCGTCACCTCGAATTCCACGCGCTGCTCATCATCGAGGCTGCGGAAACCGCTGCCGGTGATGGCGCTGAAGTGGACGAACACGTCCGCGCTTCCGTCGTCAGGGGCGATGAAGCCGAAGCCCTTGTCCGCGTTGAACCATTTGACAGTGCCTTGCATCGCTCGCTCCTGAAGTAGGGGATTGCTGATGGATCGCCACACATCCTGCCCGCTCCCACCCCGGAAACTCGGCATTTGCCGCCGTTCATGTCGTGGCGTCGTCGCCCGATCGCGTCGTCCTGCGGCCCGCCTGCTCCAGCGCACGCCGCAGCGCGAATTCGATCTGGGCGTTGATACTGCGCAGGTCGTCGGCCGCCCACTTGGCCATGGCCTCGTGGACGGCGGGGTCGAGACGGAGCAGTAGCTTCTTGCGTTCGACCATGCCGGGACTCAGTTGTAGAGCGTGCCGGCGTTGACGACGGGCTGGGTCGCGCGGTCGCCGCACAACACCACCAGCAGATTCGAAACCATTGCGGCCCTTCGCTCTTCATCGAGTTGCACGACACCCTGGGTGGTGAGTCGATCCAGGGCGAGACTGACCATACCTACCGCGCCCTCGACGATATGCGTCCGCGCCGCGACCACCTGGGCAGCCTGCTGACGCACCAGCATCGCCTGGGCGATCTCCGGAGCGTAGGCGAGATGGGTGATGCGGGCCTCCAGCACTTCGATACCCGCCAACTCGGTGCGCTCGCGCAATTCGACGGTCAACTCCTCGGCCACTTCCGTGCCGTCGCGCAGACTGGTGCGCTCGGCGTCGTGCGCGTCGTAGGGGTGAGTGGTGGCGAGATGGCGGACGGCCGCCTCGGACTGGGTCTCCACGTACTCCTCGTAGTCGTCGACGGCGAACGCGGCCTTGAAACTGTCCACCACGCGGTAGACGACCACCGCGGCGATTTCGACAGGATTGCCGTCGGCGTCGTTGACCTTGAGTTTCTGGGTCTCGAAATTGCGCACCCGCAGCGAGATGCTCTTGCGGTCGGTCAACGGCGCCACCGAGAAGAAGCCCGGCTCGCTGATCGAGCCGATATAGCGACCGAAGAACTGCACCACCTTCGCCTCGTTCGGGTTGACCACCGTCAACCCGGTCGTCAGGAGCAGGAGCACCACGACGACGACGGTCGCCACGATCGCGGCGATCAGCGCGGGCACGTTCCCGCCGTCCGCCGCCGCGACATAGCCGATCGCCGCCGCAGCGCCGAAGAAGAGGGTGAGCACCAACCAGGCCAACAGCACGAGAAAGCCGTTGACGTGGAAAGCGGACCTGAGTTTCATGACATCCTCCCGGTATCAGAGTGATATCACTACGATAGCGCACGCGTTCGCATGGACCAACAGCGAAGTCACCGGCCCACGACCGTCAGTCGGCGGGACGGATATTGCGGTTGAACCGGAACAGGAATGATCGAACGCATAGCACCGCGGGCCGGGCGCCCATAGCCCCGGCCCGTCGCCGTGCGCGAATTCCTCGGCGGAAACCCTCAGAGCAGTCGCGAAAGGAACAATTTCGTGCGTTCGTGTTTGGGGTCGGCCAACATCGCGCGAGGCGTGCCGCTCTCGACCACCACGCCGCCGTCCATGAACACCATGTGGTCGGCGACCTCGCGCGCGAAACCCATTTCGTGGGTCACCACCACCATGGTCATCCCGTCACGGGCCAGTTCGCGCATCACCTCGAGTACGTCGCCCACCAATTCCGGATCCAATGCGGAGGTGGGTTCGTCGAACAGCATCAATTTCGGATCCATCGCCAGGGCTCTCGCGATGGCGACGCGCTGCTGCTGACCGCCGGAGAGTTGGGCCGGATAGGCATTCGCCTTGTCCCCCATACCGACCCGGTCCAGCAATTCGTGCGCCCGTGCCACGGCGTCGGCCTTGCGGATTCTCTTGACCTGGGTGGGCGCCTCGATGATGTTCTCCAACGCCGTGCGGTGCGGGAACAGATTGAAATGCTGGAAAACCATCCCGATCTCGCGGCGCTGCGCTGCCGCGACGCGCGGATGCAGTTCGTAGAGTTTGTCGCCCTTCTCCCGGTAGCCGACCAGATCGCCGTCGACATACAGTCGTCCGGCATTGACCCGCTCGAGATGATTGATGCACCGCAGGAAGGTCGATTTCCCGGAACCCGATGGCCCGATCAGGCACAGCACCTCACCCCGCGCCACCTCCAGCGAGATACCTCTGAGCACGTGCAGCGCACCGAAACTCTTGCACACCCGGTCGGCGAGGATCATCGGCGGCGCGGGCGGTTCGACGGCCGGTTCGGCTTCTTTCGAAAGCTCATCGCTCATTTCGGTTTCACCGCACCGTGCGCATCGGCCAACTCCTGTAATTGCCTGGCGGTCAACTGTCTCGATATGCCGCGGGAGTAATGCCGCTCCAGGTAGTACTGCCCGATCATCAGCACGCTGGTGATCGCGAGATACCAGGTGGCGGTGACCATGAGGAGTGGGATCGGCTGGAAATTCACGCCATAGATATCGCGGGCCCGGCCGAACAGGTCGGTGCTCAACGGTATGGCCGTCACCAGCGAGGTCGTCTTCAGCATGCCGATGAATTCGTTACCGGTCGGCGGAATGATCACCCGCATCGCCTGCGGCAACACGGTGCGGCGCATGGTCTGCGTCCAGGACATGCCGAGCGCGGTGGACGCCTCGCGTTGCCCTTCGCCGACGGAATTGATTCCGGCGCGGACGATTTCGGCCATGTACGCGGCCTCGTTCAGGCCGAGGCCGATGGCGGCGAAGGCGAACGCGGCCTGTAGCGCCTGCACATCGAGATGGAAGAACTGCGGTCCGAACGGAATACCGAGGGCGATCTGCCGGTACAGCGACGGCACCAGGCCCCAGAACACCAACTGCACGTAGACCGGCGTCCCCCGGAAGATCCACAGATACACCCAGGCCGTCGAGCGGAGCACCGGATTCGGCGAAAGCCGCATCACCGACAACACGGTGCCGAGCACGATCGCGATGCCCATGGCGATCACGGTCAACTCGAGGGTGACCACCACGCCCGCCAGAATCCGGGTGTCGAACAGGTACTTGCCGTAGGTATTCCACTTGTAGGCGTCGTTCGTGGCGGCGCCGTAGAGGAAGAGCCCGACCACAACGATGACGGCGACGGCGGCAATCCAGCGGCCAGGGCGGCGTAACGGAACCGCCTTGATCGGCTCCGGTTCGTCCCCGCCCGCACCGTGCCCGGATTCGCCGGGCACGGTGTCGGTCACGGAGTCCGACATCGATCAGCTCACAGCGCCGTTGACGACCGACTCGGTGATCGCGCCTTCCTGCACGCCCCAGTTCTCCGTGATGGTCTTGTACTGACCGTTCTTGATCAGATGGTTGAGGGCGGTCTGCAGCACCTTCGCCAGCGGCGAATTCTTCGGCACGGCCCAGCCGTAGGGCGCCGAGTCGAAGACAGAACCCGCGGCCTCGATCTTGCCGCTGCTCTGTTTGATCGCGTACGCGGTCACCGGGGAATCGGCGGACATCGCGTCGACCTGGCCGAGGACCAGCGCATTGGTCGCGGCGCTCTGCTCGTCGAACGGTTTGATATCGATCGCGGGCTTACCCGCGGCGACGCAGGCGGCGCTCTTCGCGGGCACTTCGTCGGTGTGCTCGATGGTGGTGGCCTGCACGGCGACCTTCTTACCGCAGGCGTTACCCGGATCGACCGGCTTACCTGTCTGCTGCGCCCACTGCACGCCCGCCTTGAAATAGTCGGTGAAATCGACCTGCTGCTGGCGTTCCTTCGAATCGGTGATCGAGGACATGCCCACGTCGTAGGTGCCCGCCTGGATCGCCGGAATGATCTTCTCGAACGCGGACTCGACGTACTCGACCTTCACACCGAGGACGGAGCCGACGGCGTCCAAGAGATCGACGTCGAATCCGACGATATCGCCGTCGGCGTCCTTGTACTCGTTGGGCTGATACGGGACGTTCACGCCGACGACGAGTTTGCCGGACTGCGCGATCTTCTCGGGAAGGGTCGCCGCGATGTCATCGACCTTGTCCACCGACACCTTCGGCACGGCGGGGCCGGATTCCTCGGTGTTGTTGGTACAGCCCGTCAGTATCAGCGCACCACCCGCGACGACACATACCGCCCGCAGGACGCTCCGGTCGAGAACCGTTCGAACAGACACAGCAACCCTCCACATTTCGGATAGGGGAAACCCCGGGCGTCACAGCCCGTTTCGGGCAATGTAAGCGAACAAGTCGGTTCGCGCTGGACACTGCGCCCAGAGCGACACGAAGTCGTTGCGCGGCGCCGGGCGGCCCATATGCCCAACCTCACCGAAAGACGTCGACACCTCACGGCCTGACCAGTGCGTTTGTGATCTCCGGGGCAGCCGGATGCGCCCGGCGCGGCCGACACAGGTCCGCGCGGAGTTTTCCGGATGGTAACCGGACCGGTCATCGACATTCGCCGCTCGGCGGGAGGTGTGCCGCACTCCTATGAGGTGCGCGCGCACCGCCTCACCGTGGCCGAACGCGCGCATAGCGTCGACGGCGCTTCCACGCGGTGGGCGCGGCTGCGCGCACCTGAGGAAACGCCGTGTGATCCGGAAGATCGACACCGATCGGCGACTCGCAGGACAAAATGCATTCGATGGTCACACGGCCCGGAGCAGATCCCACTGAGCAGCTGGACTGCTTGGTGGAATTGACATGGCCTGCCAGCAGGCATCTGTGGTGGCGGGCGCGTCACTGCGGCACCGGCGCGCAGATCGCCGCCGCGCTGGACGAACTCGCCGTCCGCGTCGGAATCGACCCGCTTGCCCGGACCCTGCTGCTCCTCGATCGAGCCCGCATCGGGTACAGCCTCGCCGTCTGGGCTCAGACCTGCGTCATCGAACATCGCGCCGACACCGTGGATCTGGCCGATCTGCCCGCCGTCATGCGCGCTCACGCCGACTCGATACGTGCCCGCGTGCACTGACCTGACCACTCACCCGGCCGGGGCGCCTTCAGCGGACGGGGATCACGCCGGACCGTCCGACGTGTGACGTGTGACGGCCGCGGAATTGGCGATGCTCACCTGCGTAGTGCCGGTGAGCATCTCGGAAGATAGTAGCCCAAGACAGTTCCGTACAGAAGCGAATTGCGAACAATCGGCGGTGGACGCCGGGCAGACGTCGCGTCCACTGGCCGAACACTTCGACGTCGCGATATATCACCGCACCCGACGGGTCGGGCGTAGCATCGGGCACGAGGACGGCGAAGATCGATTATCCATGGATTGCATCGAAAGTGCATCGAAGATTCGGTACCGTAGGTCGTATGCGCGCCGGGATGCGTCGGCGCGGCAACCGATATCCACACATCGAATTCCCGTGGCCGCCGTGGTCGCGCGGCCCGTATCGGCCGATCCCGTCTACCAGCGGGGTCACGGGCAGGAGTCGCGATGAATATTCCCCTCACCTCCCGAGCCGCCGCCACACTGCTCGCGGCCGGCCCGATGGCGATCGGCCTGTGCCTGCTGACCGCCCCGCACGCCACCGCCGCCAATGCGGCCTGCCCGGCCCCCGGCACAAGCGCCACGACGGCCACCGTCGATGACGCGCAGTGCTCGGCCACCAGTTCAGGCGGCGGCGCGGCGGCGGCCTACGGATTGGGCGGCGATGCCTCCGCCGCCGCGGGCCCGACGAGCCTGTCGCTTGCCATCGCCCAGAACGGCGGCTCCGCGACATCCACGTCGACGACACTGTCGGGACCTGCGGCCATTGCGCTCGGACCGGGTGCGACGGTGACCGCAGCGGGCGTGCGGCCCGGACTCGCCATCGGTATCGCGGGGCCTGGCACGACGGTGACGGTATCGGGGACGGCGGGACCGACCTGCACGGGCGGCGTCGGATTCGCCGGGGATTTCCAGACCCTGCAGGGTTGCGTGTCGCTCAACTGACGATCGGAGGATAACCACCGGCGACCGGCCGAACACGCCCTTCTCCGGCGAGTCCCCGCCGACCCCGCACATCACAGTCGAACAGCGCGTGCGCGGACGTCACCGGCACCTCCCGCGAACCCTCTCCCTTCCCTGGCGAGACGAGGCTCATAGCATCGACGCACATTCGATGCACCAATCCGAAGGGGACCCGGCCGGGGGCGTTGTCGACTACTCGGCGCGCGGAGCCACGGGCGAGTTATCCACGTATCCCGTGACCGCACCGACCACGGCGCCCGCCGCCGCACCGACGAGCATGAAAGGCGCCGCGATCATGCCGTAACCGATACCCGCTCCGATCGGTGTCACCACCAGCCACCCCGCGGGCGCGAACGGAGTTCCGGCGACGAAACCGGACGCGGCGCCGATGACGGCGCCGACCGAGGCGATGGGGCTGGCCACCGTCGAGCCGATCGCGGCGCCCATCGCCGCCGAACCGAGGACATCGGCCGCGATACGGTCCGATCGGGCGGGATCGAACCCTGCCGAATCGAGCACCTGCGCCAACCCTGCCTCAGCACCCGCGGCGGCGTCATTGATCTGATCGATGGGCTCGGACGGCAGCCATTCCGGCACATCCGTTTGCAGACTTCCGATGCGAACGCGTCCATGCGGCGCTTCGATCGGGGCGACAGCGGGCGCCATCGCGAAGATATCGGGAACGCGAAGCTGCGTCGGGTCGACGTGGACCAACTCGAACGCGGATGGTTCCTGCCGTTTCCGCGTGGTGTCGTTGCGGGCCGCGCGAGTATCCAATCCCCGCACGGCGGACTGAACCCCGTCCTGAGCCGACGTCGACTCCTCGCCCGACGTCAGGGCGGGCGCCCCCGCGCCCGCGCTGTCGATCGGCGCCGCCGTAGCCACGGAGTGGGCCAGCACCGGCGCCACACCCGCGATCGCCACGACCGCCGCACGAGCGGCCAGTTTCCGGCAGGCCGCCGTGTCACGATTTCCTTGCATTACTCAACCTCTCTGATACATCGACAATGGATCCGGTGGGTCGATATCCGTACATGCTCACCTCGCACTGCATCCGGCTGTCGCGCACAGCATGACGAAGCGCGTCGGAATCGGCGGCAAACAACCCGACTCCGACGAGGGTAGGTCGATCGAGAAGCTGAAAGGAACACGGTGGCGAAACTCCGACGCCACTCGATATCAGCGCGATCATGCTACCCACAGCGAGGCTTGGCGGACAGACTAATTCGCCTGTTGCAGGGAGAAATTGTCCGCCCATTTGCTCGCACCCGCGGGCGCGTTGAGCGTGTTGAGCAACTCTACAGCGGCCAGCACCATAACCGGGCCACCCACGACGACGGTTCCCATAATTCCGCCGAGTCCCGCTCCCATCGCCGCACCGGGCAGGCACATCACCCCGAACAGCGGCAGGCCGAGCACACACCCGATGACGAGACCGACGGCGCTGCCGATCATTCCGCCGACCGCGGTGGCCAGCCCGAATCGGGTGGAGAACTCGTTCAGCGCGGCATTGTCCTCGAGCGGAGACGCCACGGGTTTCACGACGGGCGTGGTCAACGGCTTCACTTCGCCCGGCCTCAACAGCAACTCGCTCGAATTCGCGCCGAGCGCGGGCTCGGCCGTAACCTCCCTGTCTCCCATCGTGAATCGTGTCGGCACCACCAGCACCGGCGCGCCGCTCCGGTCGACGACCGTGAAGGAGTGGCGGCCTTCGCCGAGAACGAACTTCCCTCCCGTAAGCGTGGCCTTCACAAGGTGATCCGACGAAGTGACCTTGTATTCGATGTCACGTACGGCGGATTCGTCCGCATGGGCGGTCACCGGCACGATTGCGGCGACCACAGCGCAAATGATCGACGCGATGCGCGAGGTTTCGATCACGAAGTATCCTTCTCGATTTCGCGGTTGAGGCACGGGACATCGGACCAGTGCAGTCCACGGCCGAGGTTCGGCCGCTCCGAGCGACCACCAAACCACAGCAGATATCGAGTTAACGGCTTCTCGGGAGAAATAGGTGATCGGCGCGAGCAAATGTCGGGAAACACTGACACGCGCATACCGAAAGTTTGTTTACCCCGGGACATCCGATCGGACGTCGGATTATGATGCTGCGCGACACGGCTTTCGATCCTCGCGCTCCTCGCGAAATGTCCGATTACGACGAATCCGTCAATCGGGCCGTATATCTCAGCGTCGGTAGGTCCGTGTCGCCCGGCCGGATCCGCTCGGCGAGATCGGTCAGCATGGACAACGATGGTGAAGAAAGGTCGATGGCCGCGAGCAGCAGCCGCCGCAGCGGATAGTGCGAGACGGTGGCGACCACGCTGACATCGGTTCGGCGTTCCCCCCGATGGATTCCGGTCCTGAGCCAGTGCGCGTCCGCGCCGAAGAAATCGGCCAGCGCCTCGATCAACTCGGGCCGGGGATGTCGGCGCCGCCCGCGGCGCAGCATCGATACATAGGAAGCGGATGTCGCCTGGCCATTGCGGGCGAGGGCCGCGACCAGCGAACGGTACTGCAGGGGATGGCCGTGTCGCGACTCCCACGCGGTGATGAGCCCGTCGAGGCGGGCGGCGAATTCGGCATCGCCCGCCGGGGCGGAATACACGGGCGGCAGTTGGGCACATGCTGCCTGTTCACTTCTCAATGCATACCTCCGGGAAGTAGCAGGAAACGCGTCCGCGATCTCGTTCGTGAGCACACCGGGTATCGACCGCGACAGCCGCGACCGCTCGGTTACCCACAGATCGCGCGGGCACGCCGACCGCCGTCCATGGGTCCATCGGTCATAGCCGTGGACTCTAGCGAGGAGATCCGCACTGTTCACGGATTTACCGGATTGATATCAATCAAATTTTTCTCCACGCTTTTTCAGGTAGCTATTCTTTTGCGATAACCCAACCGGTCGGTTCTCAGCTATCTATTTCCAGCGATTCGCGAGGCGCGAGCAAAGCAACCCTCCGGTCCAACGGCGGCCACGACCCTAACAAACTCAAATCCCGAAAATCGCGTCTTCCGCGAGGTGAATGCCCGTTGCGCTCCCCCATTCGCTCGCCGACCGTAACACCGCGCCGTGCCGTTATCGAAGTCTGGACGTACGCGCGTTGCCGGGGACACGGTCGACACTCGAAAGGCGGGCACACCGATTGCGATATCGGCGAATCCGAGGGCCGCCACGACCGACGCCGGTATCAGCAGCAGCGCCGCCCTGTCCATGGCGTACCTTCAACGCTGCGGGACGCTGTTCCACCCGGCAGCGACGCAGAGGAACTGCCGGCCGACCCCGCCCGGCCTTTCGCGGTCGACGGCCGCCCGCTCGAGCAATCCGTGACCGTGAGCCACGCGAACTACCCCCGAACACAGATTGACCGCTCCGATTTCCGAAGTCATGTCTCTGTACACGTCAGGAGTATTCAATGCAGGGCACGGTGAAATGGTTCGACGACACCAAGCATTTCGGCTTCATCGCCGCCGCTGACGGCAGCGCCGACGTACTCGTCGAGAGCAAGGACATCCCCGACGAATATCGCCATCTGATCGAAGAGGGCTGCCCGGTCGATTTCCGAGTCGTGGTCGGACTGAAAGGCCCGCAGGCACAGCAGGTGCAGCCGACCGGAGTGCGGTTCCAGCCCGCATCGGCCGCGCCGGCGTCCGACACCGAGGAAGCCGCGGCGGCACAGGCACGGTGCGCGTGAGGTCCCCGCTGATTTCGAGCCGACATGCCTGATCCGGCCCCCCTCCCGGTAACGGCTGATCTCGACGTGGCGACCGGCCCCGCACCGGAGTCGGGTTCCGTCGATCGGCGTCTGGCTCTGATCCAGCAGAAACTGGTCGAGCAATGGGAAGTCGCGCCCTTCCCCCGACTGGCGGAGACCCCGGCCGACAACGGCCACCCCGACCACGCCATCGATAACCCGTATTGGCAGTTCCTGCGCCTGATGCCGCGGGCCGGACTCGAACCGCAGGATCAGTGGGCCGTCGCCTTCAGCGCGTCGGTGCGCGATCTGCTGGTGCGGACCTACGCGTCATCGATACCCTCGCCGGCGGATATCCGCTGGATCGTCGATCTGCTCGCAGGCCGCGACCTGCTGGAGGTCGGCGCGGGCAGCGGATACTGGGCATGGCAGCTGCGGCAGGCCGGTATCGACGTGATCGCCGTGGACAACAGGTCGACGCGATGGGACCACATGTGGACCGACGTCGACTACGGCAATACCGCCGACGCCAGTCTGCACGCCGATCGTGCGCTCATGCTGATCCACCCGCCGCACGAATCGTCCATGGCCCAGACCGCGCTGGACTTCTACGACGGCGATCTGCTGGTCTTCGCCGGTGACGAGACGACCGCCGCGAGCCGGATCTTCCACGCCACACTCGCGCGGGGCTGGGAGGAGATCGCCGCCGCGGCGCACCACCCGACCTACGTCGGCATTCCGTGCCGTCTGCGCGCGTTCCGACGCCGTAGCCCGAGATGACGGTGACCCCTGTGCCGATCAGCGCACAGGGATCAACCGGCGTTCCACGGACTAGAAACCCGAGTCGAGTCCGGCGAACAGGATTTCGAAGACCAGCGGGGTTTTCGGGCTGTTCACGGTCGGCGGCACATACGGCGCGCCCTGATTGGTGTCGGTGACGAGGTAGTCGGAGTGGCTTCCGCGAACCGGATCCACGACGCCCTCGCAGTGCGGACCACCGGTGGCATTCACCTTCGGAAGATCGTTCGGATATTGATACGGCTCGCTGGGAAACATGAAATTGGTGTTGAACGCGGCCCCCGGCTGCAAACCGCCGACGAATCCCTCGGCTTCGGGCATCACCTGCGCGATGCCGACAATGACGCACGTCAGCACGGGCGAATACGTATGCAGCAGCGAGGCGGTCGGCCGCAGCAGATCGAGCGCGGTCCCGAAGGATCGCGCGTTCTCCGACAGGACATCGCGGCCGGTACCGGCCAGCCCGATCAGATCGAGTAACAGCGCGTCCAGTTCACGCTGATAGTCGGCCACGGTCGCACTGGTCTGTGTCGCATTGTCGACGGTGCGCAACAGATCCGCCGCGGCATCGGCGTAGAGGTCGCCGACCCGCCCGGTCGAGGCCATATCACGCTGAAAGGCGGGAAGACTCGGATTGATCTCGCGCAGAACCGAATCCGTCCGCGCCAGCAATTCGCCGAGTCGGTCGCCGCGCCCCTCCAGCGCGGTGCCGAGCGCGGCGAGTGTGGCATTGAGCTGCCCCGGCTCGACCTTGGCCAGGATGGTCGACAATCGCTCGAACAGGGTATTCCACTCGACGGTCACCGCATCGGCCCGCACGAGCGCACCCGGGCGCAGCGAGGTCGTCGACGGCGCGGACGGCGCGACGAAGTCGACGTATTTCGCGCCGAACACGGTGGTGGAGCGGATTTCGACACGGGCGTTTGCCGGAACCCTGCGCAGCGCCTCCGGATCCAGCGCCAACCGGAGCGCGACACGGTCGGATCGATAGTCGACCGAGGCGACGCGACCTATCTCGACACCGCGCATGCGCACCTTGGCGTCCGGGTCGAGCACGAGACCGCTCCTCGGCGTCTCGACCGTCACCGTCACGGTCGAGGCGAATCCGCCCCCGAAGGCGACCATGGCGAGCGCGGCCACGGTGACGATCGTGAGAACCATCGCCGCGCCCGCGACTTTGAGGCGTAGCGACGCCCACAGCCACCCGGCCCATGTCTGCGGCCTGTGGGCTGATGACGGTGATTCGGAGCCGGTGCGCTGTCGTGAAGTCACTACTCACCTCTTAGAGAACGACGCGCGCCGGGAGTGTTTCGCACGCGCCATCAGTTCGTTGCGGGCACCATCGATCCGCGGCGGGATCTCCTGCTGGTTCCCTTGCCCGAGCCCAGTCAGCCATAGTACTGTCCAGACACGTGTCCATCATAAGTCTGGACAGTAATCTTGGGGAAGGATTTCCACATGACTCTGCTGAAACCGAAGCGGGTGTCCGGAGGCGAGCACGAGCACGGCCACCTCGAGGAATTTCGTGTCGACCCCATCGCCCTGATGCGTCGCGTCCGCGAGGAATGCGGCGATGTCGGATCTTTCGAACTCGCCGGGCGCCACGTCATCCTGCTGTCCGGCGCGGAGGCCAACGAATTCTTCTTCCGGGCGGGCGACGAAGACCTGGACCAGGGCGCGGCCTACCCCTTCATGAAACCCATCTTCGGCGACGGCGTCGTCTTCGACGCCAGCCCCGAACGGCGCAAGGAGATGCTGCACAACCAGGCACTACGCGCCGAACATATGCGCGGCCACGCCGCGACCATCGCCCGCGAAGTCGATCAGATGCTGGCGGGCTGGGATGACGAGGGCGAGATCGATCTACTCGACTTCTTCGCCGAACTCACCATCTACACCTCCTCGGCCTGCCTCATCGGAACCAAATTCCGCAACGAACTCGATGATCGCTTCGCCCGTCTGTACCACGATCTCGAACGCGGCACCGACGCCCTCGCCTATGTCGATCCGTACGCGCCGATCGAGAGTTTCCGCCGCCGCGACGCCGCGCGCGCGGAACTGGTCGAGTTGGTGCAGGGCATCATGGACGCCCGCGCCGCGAAACCGCCCGCGACCAAAGCCGATCGCGACATGCTCGACGTGCTGGTCTCGGTTCCCGACGAACACGGCAATCCGCGTTTCAGCGCCAGCGAGATCACCGGCATCTTCATCTCCATGATGTTCGCCGGACATCACACCACTTCCGGCACCGCCGCCTGGTCGATCATCGAACTGCTTCGCCATCCAGAGGTGCTGAAATCGGTGGTGACCGAACTCGATGAACTGTTCGCCGACGGCTCCGAGGTCAGCTTCAACGCGCTGCGCCAGATCCCGCGACTGGAGGCGGTGCTGAAGGAGACACTGCGCCTGCATCCGCCGCTGATCATCCTGATGCGCGTCGCCCAGGGCGATTTCGAGGTGTGCGGGCATCGGATCGCACCCGGTGACCACGTGGCGGCCACCCCCGCGATTTCCAATCGCCTGCCCGAGGATTTCCCCGATCCCGACCGGTTCGACCCGGATCGCTATATCGATCCGAACCAGGCCGATCTGGTCAACCGGTGGACGTGGATCCCCTTCGGCGCCGGGCGGCACCGGTGTGTCGGCGCCGCCTTCGCGCTCATGCAGCTCAAGGCGATCTTCTCTATCCTGTTGCGGGACTGGGAATTCGAGATGACCCAGCCCTCGGAGAGCTACCGCAACGACCACAGCAAGATGGTGGTGCAATTGCAGAAGCCGTGCACCGTCCGCTACCGCCGCAGGCAGCGTGCCGCCGAGGAAAGCTGACCGGCCTCTCGCGGACCACGCAACCGGCCGAGGTCGCCCCCTCCGACAGGATCGGAGGGGGCGACCTCGTGCTCAGCGAAGCGACGGCGACGCTATTCGTAACGGACCTGCCATTTCTTGATGCCGTTGATCCACCCCGAACGCAAGCGCACCGGTTCATCGACCTGACGCAGATTCGGCATGGCATCGGCGATCGCGTTGAACATCAGATCGATCTCCAGGCGCGCGAGATTCGCGCCGACGCAGTAATGCGTCCCGGTGCCGCCGAAACCGACGTGCGGGTTGGGGTTGCGCAGCACGTCGAAGGTGAACGGATCCTCGAACCCCTCTTCGTCGAAATTGGCCGAGCCGTAGAACAATCCCACCCGCTGCCCGTCGGCGATCTTCTGACCGCCGAGGACGAGATCCTCGGTGGCGGTGCGCTGGAACACTGTCACCGGAGTCGCCCACCGCACGATTTCGTCGGGCGCGGTCCTCGGCCGTTCGCGCTGGTAGATCTCCCACTGCTCGGGGTGGTCTACGAACGCCTTCATCCCGTGGGTGATCGCGTTCCTGGTCGTCTCGTTACCCGCCACCGCGAGCAGGATCACGAAGAATCCGAATTCGTCGGAGGCCAGCGACTCACCGTCGATATCGGCTTGCACGAGTTCGGAGACGATATCGTCGCCGGGGGAAGACCGGCGCTGTTCGGCCATATTCCACGAGTAGCCGAGGATCTCCGCCGAGGCGAGGCTGGGATCACCGTATTCGGGGTCGTCGTAGTTCAGCATCTGGTTGGACCAGTCGAATACCTTGCGCCGGTCCTCCTGCGGCACGCCGAGCAATTCGGCGATCGCCTGCAACGGCAGTTCGACCGCGACCTGCTCCACGAAATCCCCGCTGCCGGCCCGCTTGGCCTCGTGCACGATTCGCGCGGCGCGCTCGGCCAGGGCCGCGCGCAGGCCCTCGACCGCGCGCGGGGTGAATCCCTTGGAGATGATGCGCCGGATCTTCGAATGTTTCGGCGGGTCCATATTGACCAGCAGCGCCCCGGTGGAATTCATCTGCTCCGGTGTGATGTCACCGGGCAGCCGGATGATGGCGCCCTTCTTCTCCGAGGAGAAGGATTCCGGCCGACGCGAAATCTCCTTGATATCGGCGAGTTTGCTGACGACCCAGTAGCCGCCGTCGCGGAAGCCGCCGGAGGTCTCGTCCGACTGCGCGTTCCACCACACCGGAGCGGTCCGCCGCAGCCGCGCGAATTCCTCCACGGGCCTTCGGTTCTCCCACAGCCCTGGATCGGTGAAGTCGAATCCCGCGGGCAACAACGGTGCTGTCATAGCTACCTCCTGTGATGAAATGCACCGGCGGACAACGCGACCGGATGCGACGCGACACCCGCGGCGTCGCGTGAGAGATCGTCCGGGTACGGCAGGGCGCCCGGTCGGGAACCGCGGCGCGTCACAGCAGCACCACCGAACGCAGCACGTCGCCGTGGCGCATCCGGGTGAAGGCGTTCTCGACCTCGTCGAGGCCGATGGTCTCGGTGACGAATGCGTCCAGCGGCAAGCGGCCCTGGAGGAACAGATCGATGAGCATCGGGAAATCCCGCGACGGCAGGCAGTCGCCGTACCAGGAGGATTTCAGCGCACCACCGCGCTCGAACAGATGCAGCAGCGGCAATTCCAGCGACATCTCCGGCGTCGGCACCCCGACCAGGACCACGGTGCCCGCGAGATCACGGGCGTAGAACGCCTGGGTGTAGGTTTCCGGCCTGCCCACCGCGTCGATCACGACGTCGGCCCCGAAACCGCCGGTCAGCCCCTGGATGGCCGTTACCACGTCACCGGCGGGCGCGTGCACGGTATCGGTCGCGCCCAGCCGCCGCGCAGACACCAGTTTCCGCTCGTCGACATCGACCGCGATGATCCTCGCCGCACCCGCCAGCGAGGCGCCGAGGATCGCTGCCGCGCCGACGCCACCGCATCCGATGACGGCGACCGAATCGCCCCGCGAGACATGTCCGGTATTGAGCGCGGCGCCGAGCCCGGCCATCACACCGCAGCCGAGCAGCCCCGCCACCTGCGGTGGGGCCGCGGGGTCGACCTTGGTGCACTGTCCGGCGGCCACCAGCGTCTTCTCGGCGAAGGCCCCGATGCCGAGTGCGGGACTCAGCGGGGTGCCGTCGGCGAGTGTCATCACCCCGGTGGCATTGGCGGTGTCGAAGCAGTACCACGGTCGCCCGCGTCTGCAGGCCCGGCACTGCCCGCAGACCGCGCGCCAATTGAGGATCACGGAATCCCCCGGGGCCACCTCGGTGACGCCGGGACCGACCGCATCGACGACTCCGGCCGCCTCGTGGCCGAGCAGATAGGGATAATCGGAACCGATGCCGCCCTCACGATAGTGCAGATCGGTATGACAGACGCCGCATGCCCTGATATCGACGACCGCTTCGCCGGGCCCCGGATCGGGCACGAGAATCGTTTCGACGGAAACGGTTTCGCCTTTTCCTCGGGCTACGACACCGCGCACCTCGTAGGTCATGTAGAGCCTTTCGTCTCGACGGCGGACGGGGCCGCCTCGTGCGCCGTCGCGTCGCGCCGAGCCCGGTGCAGCCCCGGCGCGGCACGTCCGGCCACCGGCGGGAGATCCAGATAGGTGCGCAGGCCGGGCTCGGCCGCGACGACGTAGGGAATAGCGTTGACGCAATGCATCGCGGTGGCGACGATGCCGGGGTTGCGGGTCGATCCGTCCGACGGACCGTGCCCGTGCATCCCCGTGAAGGTCGTCAGCGATCCAGGATCGCCGACGATCTCGATCTCGTAGCGCTGGCCCGTCGGGCCGAATCGCCAGGGCGGATCGAGATTCTCCTCGCCCATGAACCAATTCACCGCGGCGGTGATCACCGGCTGCCCGTCGACGGTGCCCTGCCATCGGTACCGCTGGGCGGCCACGTGGCCGGGCGCGATATCCCCGATCGGCGACTCGATCGGCGCGGTGGCGACCGCGATATCGTGCGTGACGGTCAGATCCGGATCCAGATCGAAGCCGAGTTCGTCGGCGATCATCCATACCGATTGGCTGTAGCCGCCCGCGAGCACCTGAACCATCGGACTGGTCGCGGCCTCGTCGGGAGTGGCGCCGAACAGCATCCAGTCCCGCACCACCTCCGGCGCGGCATAGGTGCGGATATCGGAGAACTCCTCGGCGCGAACGGCCCTCACCGATCCGGACAGCCCCGAGATCACCAGCGGGAGCCGCTCGGTGATGCCGCCGGGGTGAATACCCGTGCCGTGCAACGTGACTCCCGCTTCGCGGCAGATCCTGTCGTAGCGTTCGCGTTCGGCACGACGCGGATAGAACCAGCCGAGCGGCGTCACGACGTTCTTGCCCGAGGACAGGATGGCACGCAGCACCGCGGGATCGGCCATGAACGGGCTGTACAGCACGCAGTCGGCGTCGAGGGCCAGTAATGCGTCGATATCGGTGCTCGCGCGGACGCCGACCGGCTCGCGGCCGATCAACTCGCCCAGATCGACGCCGTCCTTGTGCGCGCTGTGCACCCACGCCCCGGCCAGTTCGAGGTCGGGATGGTCGAGGACGGCTCCGATCGCGGCTTGCCCGAGTCCACCGGTCGCCCACTGAACGACTCGTAGCATCGCTCAGTCCGCCTGGTGATCCGGCGGACGGGCGGCGACGTAGCCCTTGGCCCATCCGTAGTCGGGTTTGCCGCTGGGTGAGCGCACGATGGCGTCGGTGATCCAGATCCTCTTCGGCACTTTGTATCCGGCCAGATGGCGCCGGACATGCGCGAGGACGGCGGCGAATTCGACGGGACCGCGTTCGACGGTGGACACCACCGCCGCGACCTGCTGCCCCCACCGCTCGTGCGCGACCCCGACGACGACCGCGTCGTAGATCGCGTCGTGCGATTTCACCACGCCTTCGACCTCTTCGACGAAGACCTTCTCGCCGCCGGTGTTGATCACCATATTGCCGCGTCCGAGCAGCGTGATCGTGCCGTCGAGTTCGGCGCGGGCGCGA
The DNA here is from genome assembly GCF_040606855.1 of Nocardia sp. NPDC005366. Classification (NCBI taxonomy): domain Bacteria; kingdom Bacillati; phylum Actinomycetota; class Actinomycetes; order Mycobacteriales; family Nocardiaceae; genus Nocardia; species Nocardia sp. NPDC005366. Next base: position 5,393 of record NZ_JBEXFQ010000043.1, on the reverse strand, counting down.
TCGTCGGTCACCACGACGCGCGCGCCGTCGACAGTTTTGAACAGCTTGTCGGTCTTGACCGGATCCTTGTAGTAGCCGATCGGCACCGAGCCGGTTTTGGCCAGCCAGCCCTCGGTTCCCGGCGCGACCGGGGTGCCGTCGCCGTCGACCACCACCGCGCCGCGCCCGGTCTGCACTCGCGGCCCGCGTGCGGGATCGTCATCCTTCTGGGCGAATCCGATACCGCCGAAACCGGTTTCGGACGATCCGATGGAATCGGAGACCACCGCCCACGGAAACAGTTCGAGCAGCGCGTTCTTCACCGGCTGTGACAGCAGGGCCGCGCCCGAGGCGATCGCGACGAGCGAGGAGGCGTCGACCGGTTCGCTGGTATAGCTGTCGAGCAGGGGACGGGCCATCGCGTCGCCGGTGATCACCAGCACCTGGGCCCGATTCGCCCGCACCGCCTGCCAGATGGCTCTCGCGTCGAATCTGGCGGCGAGAGCGACCGCATTGCCGGTCCACAGCGCGGTGAAGGTGGGCATCATGGCCGCGGCGTGGATCAGCGGCGGCAGGACGAACCACGTACTCGGTTCGTTCTGCGCTCCGGTACGCGACTGCTGGTACTCGTCGGCGACCGGTTCTCCTGTGTAGAAATCGATTCCGCCGCCGAGTACCCGCCACATATCCTCCTGGCGCCACATCACGCCCTTGGGCATTCCGGTGGTGCCGCCGGTGTACATCATGAACAGGTCGTCGCCGGTGCGTGCGACGGCGGGCCGCGACGGCGATCCCGTCGCGATGACGGTGTCATAGTGCGCGACACCGGATTCCGCGGCGGGCACGGCGCTGCCGGAATCGTCGTCCACCTGGATGACGTAGCGCAGCAGCGGCGCGGCGGAACGCGCCTGCGCGACCGCATCGCCATAGCAGGCGTGGTAGACGAGGACAGCGATATCGGAGTTCTCGTACAGGTAGGACAACTCCGCGGCGCCGTAGCGATAGTTGATATTGATCGGGACGGCCGCCAGTTTGAAGCAGGCGATGAGCGTTTCGATGGTTTCGATGCTGTTGTGCATCTGGAATCCGACGTGGGTGCCGTTGCCGACGCCAACGCTGGCCAGGTGGTCGGCCAACCGATTGGCCCTGGCGTCCAGATCGCGGAAACTGATCCGGCGATCGTCGTGGATCAGCGCCACCCGATCGGGCATCGCGTCGACGGCATGTTCGAACAGGTCGGCGAAGTTGTTGGCCATGTCAATTCATCTCCGGTCCGTCACACGACCGTCAGGGGCAGGGGAATGCCACGATCGGTGAAGGCGAAATCGGCGCCGGTGCTGAACCGGGTGATGGCCACCTCCGACGCCTCGCGGAATATCTTCTCGCCGAGGGTGATCTCGACGGTGAAACCCTCCGGGGACGCGGTGAGAACTCGCGGGGTGAAGCGTGGATTCACCCCGCGCACCATCGCCTCCAGCGGGGCCGGATGTTCCGGGGTCAGCATGGCGGGCCAGGCGCCGTCTCGCTGCGCGCCGGTGTCGGCCGGTACGCGCAGTCGCACCGCGTCGGGCGTCTCGGTGATCTCGACTCCCGTGTAGGACAACGGATTCAATGCCGGATGCAATCGCAGCACCTGCGCGAGGGAGCGGGTGTCCTCGCCCAAGCGCAGGCTGTCGCGAATGCGTTCGGAGGTCAGGCCCGCGATTCCGGTGAACTGCTTGCGACCGATGTCGGCCGCGGCGGCCGCATCGGTGCGCGACCGGACGGCGATCATGAATCCCAGGGTCAGCAGATGCTGTTGCAGGCAGACCTCCTCCGCCATCCGCACGAGTGCGGAGTGGGAGAAATCGGGGAAGCGCAGATCGCTCAGCAGCGGGCCCGCGTAGTCGGACATCCCTTCCGAGGAGGTGTCCACGTCCGCGAGTTCCACACCCGCCGCGACGGATTCGGCGACGAGCGCGGCATTGGCCGGAACCGGCGGCGGCACATGCGAATCGGAGATGACGACGGTCCACGCGCATACGGGGTGGCGGTCGGCCGGTTGACGCGGTGGACGGTGGATCGGACGAACCTGCGCGTGGGGATTGGTCGCGAGAGCGGTGGCGTCGAACGTCGGATCCTCGATGTCGTGACACATCGAGACGACGAAATCCTCGCCCATCGGCTCCACGTCGGCGAGCGCGCCGCAGTGATCGAGCCAGAACTCGCCGTGGTCGTGATCGTCGACACGGAAGCGGAAATCCATGAACTGCGGGGGCGCGCCGATATCGAGTTGGAGCCCCTTGAAAATGGTTTCCACACTGTCCCCGGTGAATCCGAGCGCTCGCTGCATGCGCCGGGTGTAGACCGGACTGGCCAGTTGCCATTCCTCGATAGCGACCTCGGCCATGCCGTCGCGACCGAACGCGGCGATCGAATGCGCCATCCCGGAGCGGTCGATGAGGTGACCGCACAGCAGGAGTTCGGGCACGAGCACCGCCAGGTCCGCGCGCGAGAGCCCCTGATATCCGCTCGTCGGCACGTCGCTCACCACAGGGCGACCGGGGCTTCACCGATGCGGTACCAGCCGGGCAGCCGCTTGCCCGAGACCGAGCGTTCGATGCGCTTGTGCATTCCGGGGGACAGCGCGTTGGCCGTGATCATCTCCATGAACAAGGCCGAGACATTGCCGAAGTCGAAGAAGTCACGCTGCCAGGACCACTGGAAGTCGCCGCCGTAGCGGAACCAGCTGCCGCCGATGCCGTTGACCGTGTAGTGGCTCCCGTCGGCCCGCGTGGCGTCGCTCATCTGCTTCCACAGGCCGATGACATTGCCGCTGCGATCGTCCACGACGAAATCCTGATACGGGTAGGTCCAGCCCTCGAGGCCGTCCATTTCCTGGCCGAGGGCGATATCGCGGATCTCGTCGCGGCCGACAGCCATGAATTCCTGGGTGGGGCCGTAGTTCCAGCCGTAGGTGGCGTCGACGGTGTACATCTGCGCCAGCGGCTTCCAGTCGCCTTTCTCCTCGCAGCGCTTGTTCTCGGCAATCCAGCGCTCGATCATCTCGTCGAGTTCGGCGCGATCGAAATCGGGCATCAGTCGGTACCTTTCGGGGAGGGGGCATCGCCGCCGTCGGCGAGCGAGAGAGCTTGGGTCGGGCAATAACGGACCGCGTTCTCGACTTCCGCGCTCACATCGGAACCCGGTGAGGCATCGAGGATTTCGACATGGCCGCGTGTGGGTACGGCGAAGACGGTCGGGGCTTCGGCTTGGCAGACGGCATGCCCCTGGCATAGATCGACGTCGACGGAAACCTTCACGACGGCTACCCGCCCTCCGCCGTGCGAGCATGTGCGGCGAAGCCCGTGCCGACCTGCCTGCGTCTACGCATATGCCAGGAAGCGGCTGTCATCGCACACCCCGATTTCGATAACACGTTCCCCAGTGAGAGCGCCCCCGCGAGACGCTCTAGAGACACGTAGCTGGACATGTGTCTGGACGGTACCACCGACTATGATCCAGGACAACGGGCCAGCATTGAATTTCCGGAATCCGTCCGAGACATCATGGAACAGACGGGGGTGGTCCGGATGAAAACCGGCAACGCCGCCCATCCGATACGCTGCGGAACAAGAACATGTTCTTGCATACCCCCAAAAGTCCGGACTATATTCCGTACACCTGTCCAGACACTGTGGGAGTAGTCCATGAGCCTTCTGACCGCCGATAGTTCGCAGCTCCTCATCGGAGGTGAGCTGCGGCCCGGAGGCGGCGGCACCTTCGCGACAGTGAATCCGGCCACCGAGGAAATCCTCGGCCACGCCGCCGACGCCGACGCCGAGGACCTCGACGCCGCCATCGGCGCCGCCCGCACCGCCTTCGACGACACCGACTGGTCCCGCGACCACGCCTTTCGCGCCCACTGCCTGCGCCAGCTGCGCACCGCGCTGCAGGCCAACGCCGAAGCGCTGCGCGAGATCACCATCGCCGAAGCGGGCGCGCCCCTCATGCTCACCAGAGGCCCGCAGCTCGAGGGTCCCGTAGACGATCTCGAATACGCCGCGGGACTCGCCGAAAGCTATTCCTGGGAAACCGATCTCGGTACCGCGACGCCGATGGGCATCAAGAGTTCACGGGTCATACGCCGCGAGGCGATCGGGGTCGTCGGCGCGATCACCCCGTGGAACTTCCCGCACCAGATCAATTTCGCCAAACTCGGACCCGCGCTCGCCGCGGGCAACACCGTCATCCTGAAACCCGCGCCCGACACCCCCTGGTGCGCCACCTCGGTCGGCGCGATCATCGCCGAACACACCGATATCCCCGCGGGCGTGGTCAACATCATCACCTCCTCCGCCCACGAGATCGGCAGCAGACTCACCACCGACCCCCGCGTCGACATGATCAGCTTCACCGGCTCCACCGCCACCGGCCGCGCCGTCATGACCAACGCCGCGGCCACGCTCAAGAAGACCTTCCTCGAACTCGGCGGCAAATCCGCCTTCGTCATCCTCGACGACGCCGATATCGCCACCGCCGCGAATGTCGCCGCCTTCTCGGTCTGCGTGCACGCCGGACAGGGATGCGCGCTCACCACCCGCCTGCTCGTCCCCCGCGCCTCCTACGAGCAGGCCATCGAGGCCGCGGCGGCCACCATGGGCGGAATCCGCCCCGGCGACCCCACCGCACCCGGCACCATCTGCGGTCCCCTCATCTCCGCGGCCCAGCGCTCCCGCGTCGAGCACTACCTCTCGCTCGCTCGCGCCGAAGGCGGACGCGTCGTCGTCGGCGGCGGCAGGCCCGCCGGACTCGACCGGGGGTTCTTCATCGAACCGACGCTGATCGCCGATCTCGACAATCAGGCCACCGCCGCCCGCGAGGAGATCTTCGGGCCGGTCCTGGTCGTCATCCCGCACGACGGCGACGACGACGCCATCCGCCTGGCCAACGACTCCCCCTACGGGTTGTCCGGATCGGTCTGGGGCACCGATCCGGCCCGCATCGATCACGTCACCAGCCGTATTCGCACCGGAACACTCGGCGTCAACGGCGGTATCTGGTATTCCGCCGACGCGCCGTTCGGCGGCTACAAACAATCGGGCAACGGTCGTGAGATGGGCGTCGCCGGTTTCGAGGAATACCTCGAAACCAAACTCATCGCCACCGCCTGTTGATCCGGCTCGTCACCACCGCCGGTTGATCCGGCTCGTCACCACCGCCGGTTGATCCCGGCCATCACCACCGCCGGTTGATCCCGGCCATCACCACCGCCGGTTGATCCGGTCCCACCCGTTCGCCGCACCGATCAGCAGGAGCTGGTTCATGTCTCGTTTCACCGGAAGATCCGTCATCGTCACCGGAGCCGCACAGGGCATCGGCGCGGCCTACGCACAAGCCCTCGCCGCCGAAGGCGCGCACGTCGTCGTCGCCGA
>NZ_JBEXFQ010000042.1:0-45108 GCF_040606855.1 Nocardia sp. NPDC005366 | reverse complement strand
TCGGCGACGACGACGTGCGCGCCTTCGGCGGCGAGGGCTTGTGCGTAGGCCGCGCCGATGCCCTGTGCGGCTCCGGTGACGATGACGGATCTTCCCGTGAAACGGGTCATGGGTTGTGCTCCTCTGAGATCCTCGCGACGGCGCCGTTTTCGCGTCCGGTCCGCGCGCCGTCGATGCGCCGACGCGGTGCGACGGTGGGAAGACGACCTGCCACGCGAGACTCCTTTACTGTCTGGACACGTGTACGGAAATATAGGCACGGAGCGTGACGTGGCGCAAGAACAGGTTTCAGAACGATATGCCGCGCCCGCCTTCGTCCACCGTATGGCAAGGTGGCCGCACGGAGTCGCCTCGCTCGGGCTGTTCGTGGGAAGTTGCTAGTGAAATAAGGAGAAACATTGTCTGGATCCCCTGGCGCTGGTAGTGTCCGGACACATGTCCAGCTATGTGTCTCTCGGTGGCTCGGCGGCGCGTTCTCGTAGCGTGAACGCGTTCTCGAATTTCGGATGTGCACGATGACCGCCGCGTCGTTGGAGCCGCTGACATTCGATCCGTACGACTACCGCTTCCACGACGACCCGTACCCCACCTATCAGCGCCTGCGCACCGAAGCGCCGCTGTACTACAACGCGAACCTCGACTTCTGGGCGCTGTCCAGGCACGCCGATGTCATCGCCGGATTCCGCGACCACCAGCGACTCTCCAGTGCCAACGGCGTCTCGCTCGACCCGGCCGCCTGGGGTCCGCACGCGCACAAGGTGATGTCCTTCCTGGCCATGGACGATCCGAGGCACCTGCGGATGCGCCGACTCGTCTTCAAAGGTTTCACCCCGAAACGGGTGGCCGAGATGGAAGACCGCATCAGGGAACTGACCGTCTCCTATCTGGAACCCGCTCTCGCCGAAGGCCGCTTCGACTGGATCGACGAGGTCGCGGGCAAGCTGCCGATGGATGTGATCTCGGAGCTGATGGGAGTGCCGAAGGCGGATCGCGCCGAGATCCGCAGACTCGCCGATCTGGTGGTGCACCGTGAGGACGGCGTACTCGACGTGCCGATGGCCGCCGCGCACGCGTCCATCACGCTCATCACCTACTACACGGAGTTGGTGGCCGATCGTCGCAAGAATCCCGCCGATGATCTGACCTCGGCATTGCTCGACGCCGAGATGAACGGCGACAGGCTGACCGACGAGGAGATCATCGGCTTCCTGTTCCTGATGGTCGTCGCGGGTAACGAGACGACCACCAAACTCCTCGGCAATGCCCTGTATTGGGCCGGTATGAATCCCGGCGAGTACGCCGAGGTCGCGGCCGAGGGAGAACTCGTCTCGGACTGGGTGGAGGAGACATTGCGCTACGACGCCTCCAGTCAGATCATCGCGCGCACCGCGACCGTCGATATCGAATACCCGTACGGCACCATTCCCGCCGATTCCAAGGTGCTGCTGCTCATCGGCTCGGCCAATCGTGATCCCGACGTCTTCGACGACAGCGACACCTTCCGCATCGGACGTCCCGGCAAGGCCGCGCTGACCAGTTTCGGCGCCGGTGTCCACTTCTGCCTCGGCGCGCATCTGGCCCGCCTCGAAGCGAATATCGCCCTGGGTGAATTCGCCGCGCGGGTACGGAGTTACGAGGTAGAAACGGCGGGCATGGAGCGGGTGCATTCCACCAATGTCCGCGGATTCGCCAAACTACCCATTGTCGTGGAGGTGCGCTGAGATGCCACGTTTCGAACCCCATCCCGAACGCCGGACCGTACTCGTGGCGGGTGCGTCGTCGGGTATCGGCGCCGCCACCGCGGTCGCGCTGGCCGATCTGGGCCATCCGGTCGCACTCGGCGCGCGCCGAGTCGACAAATGCGAGGAGCTCGCGGCGAAGATCCGCGCCGACGGCGGCACCGCCTTCGTCTACCCGCTCGATGTCTCCGAGACCGGCTCGGTCGATGATTTCGTGACAGCCACCGAGAAGGAATTGGGTCCGGTCGAGATCCTGGTCTCCGGCGCCGGCGATATCGAATTCGGCCTGGTGCACGAGATGGATCCGGCGCGATTCGTCGCCCAGATCGGCGTGCACCTGGCGGGTGCGCACCGGCTGGCGCATCGGGTGCTGCCCGGGATGATCGAGCGGCAGCGCGGCGATTTCGTCCTGATCAGCTCCGACTGCGCCGACCAGCCGCGCCCGCGCACCGCCGCGTACAGCGCCGCCAAGGCCGGCCTCGAGGCGATGGCAGGGCAGTTGCGCATGGAATTGGAGGGCACCGGCGTCCGGGCCTCGCTGGTGCGTCCGGGGCCGACCCTCACCGGAATGGGCATGACGTCAACGCCCGAGGTGGTCGGGCCGATGTTGCAGGACTGGAAGGACTGGGGTTTCGCCAGGCATCCGTACATGCTGCGCGCGAGTGATCTGGCCGCGGCCGTGGTCGCGGTGGTGAGTACACCGCGCGGGGCGCACCTTGTGCTCGTCGAGGTACAGCCGGAAGCGCCGTTGCGCCCGAAGGACAACGGGGAGCCGAAGGAGTGAGAATCCACGTCGACCCCGATCTGTGCCAGGGGCATGCGGTCTGTCAGGACGAGGCCCCCGAGGTGTTCTCCGTGCCCAAACGCGGCACGGTGGAAATCCTCGACGCCACACCGGACGAGAGTAAGCGCGCCGACGTCGAGCGCGCCGTCCGCTATTGCCCGACACAGGCGTTGTCGATCGTGGCCGAGGAGGGGGCGGCGGGAGCGGGCTGACGCCCGCGAACGCCGAATCGCCCGCGTGACCGGATTCCGAACCTCTCATGGAGAGTCGATGAGCACAACCGAAACCCGATCCGATCCAGTGGCCGCGTTGCCCGCCCGGATCACCCCCGAACTGATCGCCCGGCTGACCGCGCTCGTCACCGCCGCCCCGGCCGACAGCGCCGACGCCCCAGCGCCCTATGACATGGTCGAGGTGTACACCGGCGCGGTCTACGGCGCTCTGCCGCAGTCGCGGCCGGACGATATCGTCACCGCGTACGCGAAGGCCCGTGCGGCGCAACGGGAATGGGCCGCATGGCCGTTGCGGCGCCGACTGGCGGTATTCGAACGCGCCCACGAACTGATGGTGCGTGAATGCGAGACCGTCGCCGATCTCATCCAGATCGGCTGCGGTAAGGCCAGGCGCATGGCGGTGGAGGAGTCCTGCGATGTGCCGATGGTCATCAGCCACTACCTGAAGACCGCGCGCCGGATACTGCGTTCGACCCGGCGCGGCGGCCCGGTGCCGCTGTTCACCACCTCCACCGAGGAGCACCGCCCGAAAGGCGTGGTCGCGGTCATCGCGCCGTGGAATTTCCCGTACGCCATCGCCCTGTCGGATTCGGTGCCCGCGCTCATCGCGGGCAATGGCGTCGTCCTCAAGCCCGATAACAAGACCGCGCTCTGCGCGCTGTTCGGCGTCGAACTGCTGCGGCGGGCAGGGCTGCCGGAGGGGCTGTTCCAGGTGGTCTGCGGCGAGGGCCCCGACGTCGGGCCGACCCTGATCGACAATGCCGATTTCGTCATGTTCACCGGGTCGACCGCTACCGGTCGCGTCGTGGGGGAGGCCGCTGGCCGCAATCTCATCGGCTGCAGTCTGGAACTCGGCGGCAAGAATCCGATGATCGTGCTCGAGGACGCGAACCTCGACGAGGTGATTCCCGGCGCCGTATTCGCCGTCTACGCGAATTCGGGTCAGGCCTGTATGCATATCGAGCGCGTCTACGTGCACGAGAGCATCCACGACGAATTCCTGCGCAGATTGGTCGGCGCCGCGACCGAGCTCAACGCCGCCATGGGCGCGACCTACGACTACACGCCGGAATTCGGGTCGCTGGTATCGCCCCACCATCTGTCGCGAGTCGCGGCCCATATCGATGACGCGCGGGACAAGGGCGCGACCGTGCTGGTGGGCGGGCAGGCCCGCCCCGATATCGGCCCCGCCTTCTACGAGGCGACGGTGCTGACCGATGTCACCCCCGATATGGCGCACGCGACGCTGGAAACCTTCGGCCCGGTGGTGAGCGTCTACCCGTTCACCGACGAGCAGGAGGCGATCCGGTTGGCGAACGACACCGAATACGGCCTCAACGCGAGCGTGTGGAGCACAGACCTGGCCCGCGCCGGGCGCGTCGCCGGGCAGTTGGCGGCAGGCAACATCAATATCAACGACGGTTTCGTCACCAGCTACGCGTCCAAGGGCACGCCGTCCGGCGGCGTCAAGCAGTCCGGCGTGGGATCGCGCCACGGCGACAGCGGCTTGCTGAAATACACCGACACGATCAACGTCGGCGTGCAGAAACGTCAGGTGCTCGCCGCGCGGGCGGGGCAGCCGTACCACCGGCAGCTCCAGATCACGCTCGCGACATTGCGCTTCATGCGCCGTACCCGAATGCGGTGAGCCGGTTCGGTCTCGGGCGCGGCGCACCGCCTGTCCACTGTGATGTGACATGGAAATCGACTGTGCCGATTGGGATTCGTCCGGCGTGTTTCCGGCGCGACGAACTCTGTTCGGCCCGCGGTATGTCAGAGGGCCGGGTTGTGCTGTAACTTACTGCCCGGGAAGAGGGTTGACCGTGCGCAGCGGTTAACATGCTGAACCGACGTGTGGTTCATGACGTAGTGGGAGTGTTTGCCTTGGCAGGTCGGCATCGACGGGTACAGAACTCCGCGGCACGTAATGCCGTGAAGCCCATGGTGGGTGCGGTACCGATCGTTCTAGCGGTGGTCTGCGCGGGAACCGCGACCGCGGATCCGGGTACACCGGCCCCGCCCGGGCTCACCCAGCCCGAGCAGACGATACAGCCCAAGGCCGTGCCCGAGACGCCGCGGCAGCCGGGAGTCACCACCGGACCCGCTGCCACGCCGGAGCCGGGTGTGGTTCCCGGGATCGGTCCGCAAGCGGCCGACCCGGCCGTCCCGGTCGCTCCGGACGATCCCGGCATCCAGCACGCCGAACCCACCGATCCGCGACCGAACTCGGTTCCGCAGAGTGTGCCCACAGGTCCGGAACTGCTGCAGGAATCGCCGGGATCGCCCGAGTCGTTCACCATCGAGCCCGAGCCCGCTCACACCCTGCGTGTCGGCGCCTTCAGCGCACCGGTTCCGCAGGAAGTCCCCGCCGACCTGCTGGCCGGTGTGAACGACGGCATCGCCGGCATCGAAGCCCAGTGGTCGGGGGCGTCGCAGTCGCCGGGAATCGACGGACATCGTGCGGGCAATATCGCCACGGGCGCGCTGCTCGGTGCGGCCGTCGCAGGCGTTCCCGCCGCGGTCGTCGGGGGGGTCGGCGGCGGACTGATCGGTGCCGGTGTCGGATTCGGCGTCGGTGTGGCGGGGACCGCCGCGGGCGGCGCCATCGCGGCAGCCGCGGCCGGGGTGCCCTCGGGCGGTGTCGCCGCGGTACCCGTGCTCGGGGCGACGGCGATCGCCGCGGTCCCGATCGCGGCGGGCGCGATGGCAGCCGGCGCCGGGATCGGCGCCGTGGTCGGCGCCGCGGCGGTCGGCATTCCCGCCGCCGTTGTCGGTGGCCTCATCGGCGGCGCGGTGGGTTCGCAGGTCGGCTAGCGGTTCATGGCTCGGTGTGGAGTGCCACGCCGAGCCCGATCCTGGTCATCGCCTCGTCCCGGGATACGCCGCTCCCGCTGATTCAGTCGAAGCGCGGCATCGTGTGCATGACCCAGTTCCCCTTGCTGTTGCGCTTGGCATTGCGCAGGCCGGTATCGGCGGCATCGAGCAGGGATTCGGCGTCGGCGTGGGCCAGCGAGGTGACGACGGCGCCGATGCTGGCCGAGATCTCGATACGAGTGCCGTCGATGACGATCGGCTCGGCGAACGCCGCCAGGAGGTAGTCGGCGAGAACGGAGACACTGTCCCCATCGGTGGGCGGCGCGATGAGGGCGACGAATTCGTCGCCGCCGAGGCGGCAGACGAAGCAGCCGCGTCCGTGCACCGCGTCGTAGAGGCGGTTCGCCACGACACTGAGCACTCTGTCGCCGACACGGTGGCCGTAGTGGTCGTTGACGTGTTTGAAATGGTCGAGGTCGGCGAAGCACAATCCGGCTCGGTCGTTGTCGCCGTCGGCATCGGCGATCAACTGTTCGATCCGTTCGAGCAAGTACCGCCGGTTCGGCAGGCCGGTCAGCGGATCGTGTCTGGCCTGCCTGTGCAGTTCCTCCTGCAGCACATGCCGCTCGGTGACGTCGACGCCGATGGCGAGTAGGCAGTCGGGCCGATCGTGGGAACCCTCGACATAGGTGATGGCGAATGTCATCCAGCCGATGCTGCCGTCGGCGCGGACCAAACGTTGGTCGAGTGTGACGGTGCCTTCGCGGGCGGGCACGAGTTTCTCGTACAGCAGGGTTCGGATGTTGTCGCGATCATCGGCATGGGCGAAGTCGTAGACCGAGATACCGCGCAGTTGCTCCAAGGGGACGCCGATCATATCGGCGAGGGCGGGATTGGCCTCGACCAGAACGCCGTCGGTGTCACCGATGGCGATCGCCACGGCGGTGTTGTCGAACAGGACGCGGAACCGCGCATCGTGGTCGCGATCGTTCTCCGCGGGTGCGAACCGCCGCGCGATGTCCGCCTCGTCCACCCGTCGCTGGTGTCCCTGGCCGAGCGTGGTCAGCAGACCGGCGAGGCGTCGCCCGGCGTCGGGGCGGTCACTGCGCTCGGCGAGCACGTGCAGCACCGGGGCGGAGAGCATCGGCACCGCCTGATCGGTCAGGTGCGCGGCCCATAGCGCCGCCCCGACCCTGGTACCGGCGTTCGCGTCGAACGGATCGGCGTCCAACGCCGCGGACAGCTGATCCACCAGGCCGGAGAGGAGTTGGGGACCTGCGCCGACGATGGTCGGCACGGTGCCGCCGGCGGCAAGTGCCTGCCACCAGGTTCGAGCCAGTGCGGCACGTTCGATGTCGTCCACCACATCCCTCGATGCGTCGCATTGCCCTACGGCTTCCGGTTCGCCGAGGGGCGGTGTACTGCGTCCTTCCGACGATAGCCCGTCGCAGAGACGACCGTCTTCAGGCGCCGGAGGTCGACGGCGATCAGGCCATCCGGTTCTCGACGAAGATCGACGCGCCCTTGTAACGAAGGGTGGTGATCTGCCAGACCCAGGTGGCTTGCACGCACCCCGACATGTCCTCGACTTGGGCGCCAACCATATCAGCGACATCGCGATCGGGCAGGTCGTGGCGCACGGCCTCGAGCCGGTCGCGGACCAGGCGGAACTCGATCAGCCGGTCGCGCACGATACCGGCGGCGTTCTCGACGGCATCGGCGAGACGAGCGCCGGGTGTGTTCAACAGACATACGGGTATCAGATTGAAATCCGCGCCGTCGCCGATGCACTCCTTCTCGAAGGAGAACATATCGTTCATCAGCGCCCCGATCTCCGCGGTCAGCTGTCGCAGCCGCCCCAGATCCTCGTCCACCCCAGCCGCGCGGATCCGATCCGGCCGCAGATAGTCGTCACGTCCGAACTCGCAGAGCGCGATCGCGGGGTACATGCCGGAGACATGTCCTCGAATGTCGATGTACTCCGCGACGGTGAGCACATCGCCGCGAGCGCGGGCGTTCTGGTCGCGGATGGCCGCGCGCAGATGGCTGCGTGTCGAGTCGAGGAAATCGTCGAGCCAGGCGGCGTCGGCGAGTCCGGCCAGCAGCGTGAGGAATTCGGCGGTGGCGGCTTCGACAGGACTGGGATCGCTTGTGACACAGCGTGTCTCGAGAAGCGCGCATAGTCGCTCGACCGTCTCGCCCGCGCGCCGCTGTTCGGGGCGGGTGAGATTGGCGAATTTCTCCCGGCCGACGGTGTCGTTGAGCCAGAACAGGATCGCGTTGTAGATCCCGATGAGCGTCATGCGCTCCGCGGTGATCGCGTTCGGGTGCAGGTAGGGGGTCATGCTGTTGTAGTGCGCGCCCCCGGACTCCAGCCATATCCCGTATCGGCGGCAGAAGTTCTCGGTGTCGGTCAGCGCGAGCGCCCCGAATCCATTCGGCCGGAAATCCGAGCAGAACGCGGCGATATCGAAATCGCCGGTGCTGAACAGTTGCCGCAACGACCATCCCCGACCCGACCGCGACTCTTCGTACTCCGCCCGCATCGTCTCGATCCGCGCCTCGACCTCGGGCATGTACTCGACCACCACGAACTACCTCTCGACACCGCGTTCAAACGTAGAACACTCAGCGGCTGGCCGCCGATCTGCCGGGCCGACAGCGGGTGCGGCCCGCCACCAGTCCAGAATCTGTGCGGCGACCTCGGCCGGGGTGCCGAGGACCAGGCGGTGGCCCCGTCGACGCGGCGGGCGAGTTCGCGCGGCGTCACAGGTTCGGCGGCCACGAGATCGTGCAGCGAGCGGGTGAAACCGACCCGGCCCTGCTGATCGCGGTCCCAGGCCGCGTCCGGGGCGAGCCACGAGTTGCCGTGGTAGCCGGTGCTGTTCACACCGACATTGAGGAACAGTCTGCGAGAGGGCATGTCGAATCTCCGTTCGGACAGTGGATGCGGCGGGTCAGCCGCCGACCTCGCTCGGCACACGGCGCGGCGCGGCCACCGAATCCCGCGCCCAGACGGCGTGCAGGCGCGCGTAGCGACCACCGCGGGCGAGCAGTTCGGCGTGCGTGCCCTCCTCGACCACGGTGCCGTCGTGGAAGAGCAGCACGCGGTCGGCGGTTTCGGCGGTGTGCATCCGGTGTGCGATGGTCACGGTGGTACGTCCACGGGTGAGGCGGGCCAGCGCGTGCTGCACCCGCACGTCGGTACCCGCGTCCACACCGCTGGTCGCCTCGTCCAGTACCAGTAGATCCGGATTCGCCAACGCGGTCCTGGCGAGTGCGACCAGTTGGCGTTCTCCGGCCGAGAGCGCTTCACCGCGTTGGCCGACGCGCGTGTCCACCCCCTGCGGCAGCCCCCGGATCCAGCCGGTGAGTTCCAGCTGGGCCAGCACCGCCAGCACCTCCTCGCGCGAGGCGCCGTCACGGGCGAGCGAGATATTCTCCTCGACGGTGCGGTCGAAGAGGAAGGCGTCCTGCGGGACGATCGCGACGCGGCGGGTGAGCGCCTCGTCGGAGATTTCCGCGATATCGACGCCCCACAGGGTCGCCGTACCCGATCCCGGCAGTAATTGGCGGGTCACGAGTTTGGCGAAAGTGCTCTTACCCGAACCGGTTTCACCGACGACAGCGACATGTTCGCCCGCCGCGACGCGCACGTCGACGTCGTGCAACGCGGGCCGGTCGGCCACGTAGGCGAATCCGACACCGCGCAATTCGACGGTGGCGGGCCCCTCGGGCAGCGCGGTGTGACGGCCGGTCTCGGTTTCCAGCTCGAGATCGAGGATTTCGATGACGCGGCGCAGCCCGGCCTCGGCGTTGCGCGCGTCGGCGAGGCTGCTGACGGCGAACTGCATCGGCCGCACGAAAAAGGTGACGAGGAACAGGAACGCGACGACATCACCCGCGCTCAACCCGAATCCGACCCCGAATACCCCGACACCCGCGGCGGTTCCCGCGACCAGCACCGTGGTGGTGATGAGTCCGCTGGCGACCTCGCCGATGGAGATGTTGACACCCATCGGCCACAGCGTCCGGCACTGCGCGTTGCGTACCGCGTCGATCTGCGCGTCGGCGCGCGAGCCCATCCGCTCCTCGATGCCGTATCCGCGAATAGTGTCGATGCCGACGAGTACCTCGAGCAATCCGGTGTAGAGCTCACCGATGTGACGGCGTACCGTGTCGAAACGCCGGCCCACCCACCGTTGCAGGCTGTGCCCGGCTATCGGAACGCCGAGACCGATCAGGAGTACGAGAACGGCCGGCGGCCAGGAATAGACGAGCATCACCGCCAACGCCAGCAGCATCTGGGTGATGTTCTGTACCAAGGTTATTCCACCGGATTGAGCGTAGAGCGTGACGACGTCGACATCGTTGGTGACGCGTGCGACCAGCGCCCCGCCGGAATCGGCCCTCGGGTCGGCGGGCGAGAACCGGAGTATGCGCGCGAAAGCCGCCACCCGCAGCTCCAGCAGTGCCTGCTCGACGGTGCGGACCAGCCGGTGGTTCATCACCGCGGAGGCGATCATCGCCAGTGCCACCGCCACCACCCCGACGGTGACCGCGCCGGTGATCACCCGTGAGCGGGTGGCCTGGTCGACGTCGCCGAGCAGCGCGTGGTCGAGCGCGTACTGGATGGTCACCGGGATGACGATGCGCCCGGAGGCCGCCACCGTAGCCAGCAGCAGGACCACGACGAGGGAACGCCCGGAGAACGTCGTGTCGCGGCGCAGCCGGCGCAGCAGTGCGACGGTGCCGTATGCGCGCTCGGGCAGGGCGTTTGCGTCGGACGCGCTCACCGTAGCGACCCCGCGGCCGTAGCGTCGGCCTCGTACCGGTCGATGTCGTGGTCGTCGAACCCATAGGCGCCGAGCAGCGCTCGATAGCCGGGCTGTGTGTCGAGCAGTTCGTGGTGTGGCCCCCGCGCGCGAATGCGCCCGGCCTCGAGGAAGACGACGGTGTCGGCGGGCGCGATGGTGGCGGCGCGGTGCCCGACCAGCACCACGGTGGTGTGCCGCTCGTCCCCGGCGTACTCGGTTCGCACGGCGTCGACCACCGCGCGTTCCACCAGCGGATCGAGTGCGGAGGTGGCGTCGTCGAGCAGCAGCAGGCCAGGACGTCGGAAGACGGCTCTGGCCAGTGCGATTCGCTGCCGTTGCCCGCCGGAGAGTTGAACGTCCTCGCTCAGGACGGTATCCACGCCGTCCGGCAGTGCGGCGACGAATCCGGCAGCGCCCGCGATGCGCAACGCCCGCCGCAGTTCTGATTCCGTCTCCGCCGTGTCGTGCGCGTCCGCGCCGAGGGTGATGTTGGCTCGCACGGTGTCGGCGAACAGGAACGCGTTCTGGGTGACCAGCGCGGTCCTGCGACGCACCGTGTCCGCCGCGACCAGGCGGGTGTCGACGCCGTCCACCGAGACCGTGCCCCGGTCCGCCTCGAGCAGGTGCGCGAGCAGCGCGAGCAGGGTGGACTTGCCGGAGCCGGTGGCCCCGGCGACCGCGACCACCGCGCCGGGGCGGATGTCGAGAGTCAGTTCGCGCACGGCGTCGTGGTCGGCGTGCGCCCCGCGGTAGCCGAAGTCGACGCCGACGAGGTCCAGCGCCACCCCGTCGGGATGCCGGGAGGGCCGGTGCGCGCCGTGTGCGGGCCGTTCGGTGGCGGTGAGCACCTGGTCGACCCGGGTATGCCCGGCGACGCCGAGCGGCAGTACCCCGAGGAAACGGGCGATGACATTGAGTGGAATGGCAGTGGTGATGAGCAGGTAGATGACCTCGACGAGGGCGCCGACCCCGAGGTGCCCCGACTCGACGCGGGAGACCCCGACGGCGAGAATCACCAGCGCCGCCAGCGGCGGCATGAGCTCGATCGCCGGATCGAAGATCGCGCTCGCGTTGCCCATGTGCCGGTTGGCGGCGCGGGAGGCGTCGGCCGCCGTCGCGAACCGGGCGATCTCGCGCTCGGTGATGCCGAGGGTGCGGATCACCTGTCGTCCGGCGACCGCCTCGTGGGCGAGTTCGCTGACCACGGCGCGCTGGCGCTGCGCCGCCCGCGCTCGCGGCGCGAGGACTCGCTGGTAGAGCAGGTTCGCGGCGAACACCAGTGGGATGAGTATCGCCGCGATCAGGGCGAGCCACGGATCGGCGAGAGCGATATCGGCCATGACCAGCAGCAGCATGCAGGACATGCCGACCGTGAAAGGGAAGTGCTGCATGGGATCCCACGCCGTCTCGGCGTCGGAGACCGCGCGCGACACCAGTTGCCCGGCCGAATGCCTGCGGTGCCAGGATATTCCGAGCCGCAGATAGGCGGCCACCACGGCTCTACGGGTCTCGGCCTCGTTGTGGTACTGGATGGTTCCGGTCGCGATCCCGCGGGAGATGATCGTGAGAATCCGCAGTAGCGAGACCGCCAGCACGAACCCGGCCCCCGTCGCTGCCGCGCCCGCGGGGAATCTGCCCGCGGCGAACCCGGCGACCACCACGTGCTCGGTGCTCCAGCCGATGGCTTTCGCGGCGAGCACCATGCACAGGGCGTTGGTGAGCCCGGAGCCGACCGCGATCGCGGCGGCTCCCGGCATTCGCGCGCAGCCGCGTGCCATGATCGCCAGCCCGGTGCGCAGGGTGCGGGCGTCCCCACCTGTTCCGGTATCCGCTCCGGCGAGCAATGCGCCTCTGCCGTAGCTCATATCCGGATACCTCCCGCTGTTTCGAACACACACGCCCGGACAACACTGCGCCGAATTCATTGCCTAGGGCAATGAACTGGATCAGAGTGATCGGAAATTCTGGCCGCGAGGGATCTTCAAGAGAAACTTCAGCGAGGGTGTAGGCAATCTGTCCGATCGTGGTGGGTCCGATGACAAACGCAGCGACAGAACAGATTTCGTCCGAATCGACACTTGGGGGATACGACCGGGTGCTGTACCGGGTGACGATCGAGGGTGGCGTCCCGCGTGGCGTGGACGGGCGGAGCTCGGAATCGGTGGAGGGCGAGGCGTTCCTCGGCGCCTGATCGCCGCCTGGGCGGTGCGGGCTATTGCACGACAGCCGAATTCGGCGTGACTGCGTCGCCTGCTCAGACCGTTTTGCGCAGCCCGGCGTCCACCAAGACGTCTGTCCCCGTTGTGCTCGCCGAGCGCGGGGAGCACAGCAGCACGATCGCGTCGGCGATCTCCTGCGGCTCGATGAGCCGCCCGGTGGTCAGTCGCATCATCTCGGCCGCGCCACCGCCCAGGATGCTGTCGCGGTCGGTGCCGGAGGCCGCGGCGATGACATCGGCCGCGCCGCCTTCCTCGGTCCACCAGGGGGTGCGGACGGGTCCGGGGGAGACGGTGTTCACCCGGATGCCTTGCGGTCCGAATTCTTCGGAAAGGGCCTGGGTGAGATTGCCGATACCCGCTTTCGCCACCCCATAGTCGACATTCATGCCGCTCGGTACGTGGGCGAGGGTGGAGGAGATGTTGACGATGGACCCGCCGCCGCGGCGGGCCAGCATCAGCGGGATCGCGGCCCGCACCGCCCGCACCGTGGCCATGAGGTTGAACTCGAGCATGGCCTGCCAGTCGGTGTCGTCGAGGTCGTTGAACGAGAAGCGCGGCAGGACCGCGCCGGGCGGCGGGCCACCGGCGTTGTTGACGAGGATGTCCAGTCCGCCGAACAACTGCTCGGCCCGGCCGACCGCGCGCGCCGGGCCGTCCGGCGTGGTGAGATCCACCGCGACGTGGGCGAGTCTGTCGCCAACGAGTTCGTCGAGTTCCGGGGTCGAACGCCGTGATGCGGCGACGACGAATGCTCCTTCCGTGTGCAGTGTGCGTGCTGTGGCCAGTCCGATTCCCTTCGATGCGCCGGTGACGACCGCGACCTTGTCCCGCAAGTGAAGATCCATGAGGAGCAGCTTGGTCGCGCGCCGGGCGCGGTGCTGGCGGCTTCCGGACGCGGCGTTGCTGGCGTCCGGAGGCCGTACGCCGCCCTCATTGACTTAATGCAACAGGATTTGTATCTTCGTTACATGGACGGATTCGATGAGGTCGACGAGGCGATCATGGACGCCGCGCTCGAACGCATCGTGCAAGTCGGGATCCGCCGCGCGAGCCTGGAGGACATCGCCCGCCGCGCGGGCATCAACAGGGTCACCATCCATCGCAGATTCGCGGGCAAGGACAATCTGGTCGAAGCCGTCCTGGCCCGCGAAACCCGGCGCATGCTCGCGGAAGTCACCGCGATCGCGGCCACCGCGCCCGGCGTCGACGCCCAGATCGAGGAAACGATGCTGCACGTGCTGTTGCAGACCCGTATCCATCGGCTGGTCACCGAACTGCTGCGCGTCGCCCCGGATGAAGCGCTCGGCTTCTACACCGTCCAGGGGGAGCGCCTGGTCGCGATCGGCATCGATTACATCGTCGGCATGCTCACCCACGCGCAGGCCGCCGGTCTCATCGACCGATACGATCCCCGCCCCGTCGCCGAACTCGTTGCCCGCCTGGCTCATTCGCTGATGCTCACACCGGGCGGCGGCAGCGTCGATTTCACCGATCCGGACAAGGCCCGTGCTTTCGTCCGCACCGCCATCGTGCCGCTCATGAAGCACGGTATCGCCACAACCTCTGAGGAAGTCAACGATGACCACTTCGGCGAATCTGCCTACTCGACACCCCGACCAGCCCCGTAAACCGCCCGGTCTCGGCCCGATCGCCCTGCTGCTCGGGATCGGCGCACCCTCGCCCCAGCGGTGGCGGCAACTCGGCGAATCCCTCGTCGTCGGCGACGAACCCATGGATCGGCTCGTCGACTGGATGTACGCCGAGGGGATGGCGACCACCCGGCCGCTGTTCGAGCAGGCCATGCGCGCGGGCGTCGACAGCATCCCCGGTGCGCCGGAACCGTTGCGCGCCTTCTTCTCCGGTGTAGAGGCCACGCCCGACTGGGTCGATCCCGAGTTGCTGCGCCGGGGCGAACGGGTCTTCCGCTCCGGTGGCAGTGACGGGCTGTATTTCGCCCGCGACGTCTCGTTCCTCGGCGGCTACCTCGCCTCCGGCTTCAACAAGACCTTGATCCGCACCGGCGCCTTGGAGAAGGGCCCCGCGCGCAGATTCGCCGAAACCCTGCAGTGGGCCATGGACGTCTCCACCGAGAACGGGATGGACCTGTTCGGTCAGGGCTACCGTTCCACACTGCACGTGCGGTTCATCCATTCGATGGTCCGCCGCCACGTCGCCGCCATGCCCGATTGGCGCGGCGACGAATGGGGTCTGCCCATCAATCAAACCGATATGGCGGCAACGCTTGTCGGCGCGCTGCTGGCCCCGTTCGTCGGCGGTATGGTGCTCGGGATCGTTCCCTCGCGGGCCGACATGGCCGCCGCCGCGCATCTGACCAGGTACGTGGGCTGGCTGATCGGCGTCGAAGAGCAGTGGCTCCCCACGGGTTTCCGTGACGGCGTCGAAATCCTGTACCACTGCCTGGCCGCCATCACCAACCCCGACGAGACGAGCCGCCAACTCGCCGTCCCGATGGCAGACGATCCGTTGCAGTGGACCTATCCCAATATGTCCGGTCTGCGCGGCCGGATCGCCCGCGTCCAGCATCTGTCGATGACCACCGCCTTCCTCGGTCCGAAAGCGATGCGCACGCTCGGGCTGCCCGCCTATGTCCCACCGTGGTATCCGGCGGTGCGCATCCCGGTCAACCTCGTTCGCAGCGCGGTCGTCCGGCTGACACCAGGCGGTACCGACCGCGCCGCCGCCCAGGGGCGTCGGGAACAGGAAGCGTTCTTGCGCAGGCTCATCGGCGATACGAACGCGACCATCGGCGAGTCCGCGCCGCCGCTGGAGAAGATCGCCTAGAGTTCGTCGCCCGCGGGCGTCTTCCTGAGCAGATCGAGTGCGAAATCCGAATACTCGCGGGCGATCTGCTCAGGGGTGGACGGTCCGTCGATGTGGAACCACTGTGACAGCGACGTGCACATCGTGGCGATCGCCCGCCCGGCGTCGCGTGGGTGTCTGGTCCGCAGCGCGCCGTCGGCGACGGCGGACGCTATCTCCTCGTCGAGCAGGTATTGGATAGCGTTGCGGGAGTTGGTGATACGACGCCGATTCTCCCCTTTCAGGCTGCGCATCTCGCTGGCTCCGATGAACGCGAGCGCCCGGCGGTGGGTGTGATAGAGCGCGAGCGCCTCCACGATCAGCGCGACCCGCTCGACGCTGGTCTCGCCTTCCTCGCGTGCCGCACCGATCCGCCAGTGCAATTCGTCCATGGTGATGTCGAGGATGCGAACGAGGAGTTCTTGTTTGTCGCGATAGCGGTGGTAGACGCCGGGCACGCTCATATCCGCGCGATGGGCGAGCGAGCGCATGGTGGCGCCGTGATATCCCGTCTCGACGAAGGATTCGATCGCCGCGCCCAGCACGGGATCGATATCCAGTGGCGGGAATTCGCGCCAGTGCCGCGCGCCGTGCGGCCGGTGTGCCCGGGGGATGCCCGTGCCCGGTTCCCGTTCTCGCGCGGCAGGCTCCTCACCGCCGAGCAGGTCACGCACATCGACGTGCATGGCGTCGGCGAGCACCTGGAGACGTTCGACGCTGACCCCGGTCTTGCCGCTCTCGATCGCGCTGATGGTCGCGGCGCTGAGCCGCAGCCGCCGCGCCAATTCGCGTTGCGACACACCGGCCGCGCGCCGGGCCGAACGAATCGCCTCGTGAATCTCCGACGTCATCTGCGGACCCCTTTCCGAAGTTGTTCAGGATTTCTGAACATTTTGACGCGATGAGTACGAACATGCCAGTGTATTGGCATGTAGTGACCGAACGATCGTTCTGACCGGTTCTGCCGCCACCCACCGCCCGCCACCCACCGCCCGAGGAGTTTCGGATGCCGATCGACCTGTCGTATTCACCGGAGACAACCGCATTGGTCGGGCAGGTCCGGACCTTCATACGCGACGTCGTCCTGCCGATCGAGGACGAGTATGTCGGCGATATCGCCGCCGCCGGGGGTGACGCGATCCGCGTCGAATTGCAGGAGCACGCGCGGAAGGCGGGCGTTTTCGCGCCCCACGCGCCGGTCGAATACGGCGGGCACGGCTTGAACATGTCGGATCGCGCGCCGGTGTTCGAGGAGGCCGGATACTCGCTGTTCGGCCCTTCGGCCCTGAATATCGCCGCTCCGGACGAGGGCAATGTCCATATGCTCGCCCATATCGCCGACGAGGCGCAGAAGCAGCAGTACCTCGAGCCGTTGGCGCGTGGCGAGGTTCGGTCGGCGTTCGCGATGACCGAACCGGCCCCCGGCGCGGGCTCGGATCCGTTGGCGCTGACCACGCGCGCGGTGCGCGCCGACGGCGGCTGGCGGATCACCGGGCACAAATGGTTCATCACCGGTGCGGACGGCGCCGGCTTCTTCATCATTTTCGCCCGCACCTCCGGCGAGCCGGGAGATCGCGGCGGCGCGACCATGTTCCTCACCCCGGCCGACGTACCGGGACTGCGCGTCGGCAGGCATATCTCCACGCTGGACAAGTCGATGCTCGGCGGACACTGCGAGGTGTTCTTCGAGGATCTGTTCGTCCCCGACGCCGGTGTGCTCGGTGAGGTCGATCGTGGTTTCGAGTACGCGCAGGTGCGTCTCGGACCGGCCAGGATGACCCACGTCATGCGCTGGCTCGGCGCGGCCAGGCGCGGGCACGATATCGCGGTCGCCCATGTCGCGCGCCGGGAGGGATTCGGCGCGAAACTCGGCGATCTCGGCATGATCCAGCAGATGGTGGCGGATAACGAAATCGATATCGCGGCGACCAGGGCGCTGCTGACCCGGGCGTGCTGGGAACTCGACCGGGGGGAATCGGCGTCGAACTCGACCTCGATCGCGAAAACCTTCGCCGCCGAGGCGATTTTCCGGATCGTGGACCGCAGCGTTCAGATGTGTGGCGGTCTCGGGGTTTCCGATGACATGCCGTTGGCGCGACTGTCGCGCGAGGTGCGCCCGTTCCGGATCTACGACGGGCCCTCGGAAGTGCACCGGTGGGCTATCGCCAAACGCGTGGTCGGCGCGGCCAAGCGCGCGGCGCGGGAAACCGAGTCCTCGTGAAACTGCCCGGTATGGACGTCGCGGCGCTGCGCGAATATCTGGTCGGGGCTGGCATCGCTGTGCAGGGCGACCTGCGGGTCGAACTCATCAGCGGTGGGCGGTCGAATCTGACGTTCAAGGCCTACGACGACATCTCGACCTGGGTGGTGCGGCGACCGCCGACCAGCGGGCTCACCCCGTCCGCGCACGATATGGCGCGCGAGTACACCGTCATCAGCAGGCTGCGCGGCACCTCGGTGCCGGTGGCCGCCGCGGTGGCCTTCGACGCCGAGGGCGCCGCGCTCGGCGCGCCCATGACCGTCGTGGAATACGTCGACGGCAGTGTGATCCGCGATCGGACCGAGTTGGCGGCGCTCACCGACGCGCAGGTCGAGGCGAGCGCGAAAGCGCTCGTCGCCACGCTGGTGGATTTGCATGCCGTCGACTATCGGGCGGTCGGACTGGAGAATTTCGGTCGCCCTCACGAATTCGTCGCTCGCCAGGTCGCGCTGTGGGCCCGGCAATGGGAGCGGGTGAAGACGCGCGAACTCCCGGATGTCGCGGTACTGCACGCGGCATTGGCCGAGGCGATTCCCGCGTCGTCGGACGCGTCGGTCATCCACGGTGATTTCCGGATCGACAACACCATTCTCGATTCCGCCGCACCGGATGTCATTCGCGCCGTGGTCGACTGGGAGATGTCGACGCTGGGTGATCCGCTCACCGATATCGCGCTGATGTGCGTCTATCGCGCACCGGTTTTCGATCTCGTGCTCGGCGTCGACGCGGCGTGGACCAGCCAACGGCTACCGTCACCGGACGCGCTGGCCCAGCACTACGCCACCCTGTCCGGCCGTGACCTGGCGGACTGGAATTTCTACCTCGCCCTCGCCAACTTCAAACTCGGCGTCATCGGCGAGGGCATCACCCACCGGGCGCTGCTCGGCTCGGACGCGGGGGGCGACGCTCACCGCGCCGCGGAGGCGACGCCGGAATTCATGGCCGCCGGATTGCGTGCGTTGCGTGCGACGTCGCGCGCCGGATCTCACTCGACGGAGCTGTTGTGAGCAACGTATTGGATTTGTTCAGGCTCGATGACAAGGTCGCGATCGTCACCGGCGCGAGTTCGGGTCTCGGCGCGGGGTTCGCCCTCGCCCTCGCCCAGGCGGGCGCGGACCTCGTACTCGCCGCCCGCCGGACCGATCAGCTGGAGATCGTCGCCGAACAGGTGCGGGCACTGGGCAGGCGTGCGCTCGTCGTGGGCGCCGACGTCTCCGATCCCGACCGGTGCCAGGCCATGGCCGAGGCGGCGATGGCCGAATACGGCCGGATCGACATCCTGATCAACAACGCCGGTATCGGAACCGCCGTACCCGCCGTGCGCGAGCAGCCCGACGAATTCCGCCGGGTCATCGACCTGAATCTCAACGGCGCGTACTGGGCGGCGCAGGCGTGCGGGCAGCGGATGCGACCCGGCTCCAGCATCGTCAATATCGCCAGTGTGCTCGGATTGATCAAATCCTATGCGCCGCAGGCGGCCTACGCCGCGAGCAAAGCCGGCCTCATCGGTTTGACCCGCGATCTCGCCCAGCAGTGGTCCGGTCGGCGAGGCATCCGGGTGAATGCCATCGCACCCGGCTATTTCGCCAGTGAGATGACCGCCGCCGTTCCCGCGGAGCAACTGCTGACCTTCGTGCGGCAGACCAGCCCACTGGGCAGGCTCGGCGAACAACACGAACTCGACGCCGCCGTGGTCTTCCTGGCGAGTTCGGCCAGCTCCTACATCACCGGCACCACCCTCGCGGTCGACGGAGGGATGTCGGGACACTGAGCCGTTCGAGTCGATGCCGCAGTGATAAGAGAATCGGTCCCGGACAACTGTCCGGGACCGATTCACGCGTGACACCGGGCGCCCGGCGAACGGAATCCGTCAGATTCGGTCCGCGGCGGCCATCACTTCGTGCTTGACGATCAAACCGTCGCCATCCATATCGAGGCTGTCGAACATGGCGATGATGTCGTGCGGCTGACGTCCCTCGTTCTGGTAGTGCGCGAAGAATTCGTCGCGGGTGACGTAGCCGTCGCCGTCCCGATCCATGGATTCGAAGGCGGCGATAATGTCGCGATTGTCCATTCGGTGCTTCTCCCAACTTCTAGGCGAAGTGGTGGAATACCACTTCGCGACAGGTGGTCGAGCCGTAGTGGAAAACTGACGCATCAAGGGTAGGCCAGGTGCGGACGGCCGGGGGCGAATTATCGATAATTCGGCACGGACGGCGGAGTCGCATCGAATGCATACCCGCTCGGCATGACATATTCGGCGATTCCGCGACGGCGTGATCGGCTCCGGGATATGTCGATTGCGAATGTCGATCGCGCCAATCGAATACCGAGGTGCGGCGGCGCCGGGCCGGGGAATGGGTCAGCGTTGAGAGGCCGGTGCGTATGCGCGGCGAACTCGGCACTTGTTCGGCAGGGAGGAAGATTTCATGACCAGCACCCAGACCAACGGCAGCGAACTCACCGGGACCGTGGCGTCGCGGGTCGGTGAACTGGCCGCGGTATTCGAGCGGGGTCTGCGCGAGAATCTGGGCGTCGGCGCGTCGCTCGGAATCCGGCTCGACAGCGCGGGTGACGGGCGCACCCGGTACTACCTCGACCCGAATCCGGCCACGATCAACGCGATGTTCACCGTGCACGGCGGGGTGATCGCCACCCTCATGGACACCGCGATGGGCAGTGCGGTATTCACCCGACTCGACGACGGTGTCGCCTATACGACGCTGGAGTTGAAGGTGAATTTCATCCGGCCGGTCACCCTCGACGGCAGCAGGCTCACCTGCGACGCCGAGGTGGTGCATGTGGGCCGGCGTACCGCGACCGCCGAGGGGCGGATCACCGATGCGGGCGGCAAGCTGATCGCCCACGGCACGACCACGATCCTGGTCCTGCAACCAGGGAGCTGAACGCGGCGTTGGGGCTCGCGACATCGGTCGCGAGCCCCTTGTTCGTCGTCAGGCCACGGTCCGGCACTGATCGATGAAGCGCACCAATTCGTCCACCCGATCCGTGCGGGCGTCCACCGCGCGGTCGATCACCTTCACCAGATGTTCGTACGCCTCGGTGTGGTCGTATTCGGCCACGTCGGCGATTTTCAGAGCCCAGCGCCAATAGCCGCGCATGGTGTCGGCCAGTGGCATGCGGAAATGCGCGACCACATCGCGGATCGGCTCGACCACGGCGTCGCCGTGTCGCCGCAGATAACGCCCGACCACCTCGGCCATGAAACTGAAATGCCTCGCCTCGTCCCTGGACAGCCGGGACAGCACCGCGCCGAGAACGGGATCGCCCACGACCTCACGCAGCTGCTGGTAGTACATCTGCGTTGCCTTCTCCTGCACCAGCGCGTAGGCGAAGAACTGCACCGGATGCTCGTAGGGCAGATCGAACGGGCGTTGCCCCTCCACCGCCAACGCCGACCGCAGGGCACCGCGTTCGGCCATACCCGAGGCTTCCTGATAGCGCGTCAGCGCGCGGGCGTGGGTGTCCTCCTCCAGCGCCCACCGGACGGTGAAGTGGTAGAGCTCGCGATTGTGCGTGAAGGTCGCCGCGTCCACGGTGTCATCGACCGGGAAATAGCGGTGGTACACATCGAAATAGCCGGGCAGGTGGTCTTCGATGAGTGTGATGAACTGGACCGCCGATCGCTGACCCTCGGTGAGCAGACCCGCGTCGGCGTGTGCCCAGTCGAAGGCTGTTTCGACATCCCAGGCCCGCGCGGCCGGGGAGGCGGCGAGGAACCCGTCGACGGCCTCGGTGATGTCCTCGACGGGGATCAATCCGGATTCGATGTCCATACCTCATGTCCTCCGGTATCAGCGGGCGTTGCGGCACACCAGCGCGTAATGCTTGGTGGTGTACCCCCAGCCCGCGTTGGCGATTTCCAGGTAGTGCCGAAGCCGCTCGGCCAGGCCCGCGCCGTGCGCGTCGATCGAGGCGGCGTTGGCCTCGACATTGGTGATCCAGTCCTCGATGGTGCGGCGGTAGTCGTCGGTCAGGTCGTCCACCGAGATGATCGAGAAGCCCGCGTCCTCGGCGGCGGTCACCAGATCCGACAGCGGTCGCAGATCGCCCCAGCCGAAGATGTCCTCGCGCACGAAATCGGTACCGGCCCTGTCATCGAATCGGGCGCGGATCCCGGCATTGCGGAAGCAGCTCTCCGACACGTAGAGCCTGCCGTCGCGGCGCAGCACCGCCCGTGCCCGCCGGAATACCTCGTCCAGATCGGGCATGTGCACGATCGAACCCAGCATGGTCACCGCGTCGAAACCGCGTGCGGGCAGGTCGAGACGTTCGAAATGCCCGACCCTGGTGCGCACCAGGTCCGTGACGCCGCGGGCGGCGGCCTGTTCGGCGATGTAGTCGTGCTGGCGTGGCGCCGGGCTGACACCCAGTGTCTCGCACTTCAATTCGGCGGCCATGTACAGAATCAGCGAACCCCAGCCGCATCCGATATCGAGCAGGCGTTCACCGCCGCGCAATCCGAGCCGCTCGGCGACGAAGCGCAACTTGTTGCGCTGCGCCTGTTCGAGAGTGTCCTCCTCGGACAGGTACCTGCCCGAACTGTATTTGCGCAGCGGATCGAGGAATTGACCGAAGATGTCGGGGTCGAGGTCGTAGTGCTGATTGGTATCGGCGACCTCGCCGCCGCTGGTTTCGCCGCCGCTGGTTTCGCGATCGGCGGTTTCGCGGTCGGTGATTTCGCGGTCGGTGATTTCGCGGTCGGCGGTTTCGCGATCGGTGGTTTCGAGATCGGTGGGCGCGCTGTCGACGGTCACGAGACGGCCTGGCGCAGTTCGCTGTCCACCACGGCGACCACGTCATCGAGGGTGGACATACCGAAGACGGCCTCGTCCTCGAGTTCGATATCGTAAGTGCGCTCGATCTTGGCGACCATGCGCAGCACCCGCACGGAGTCGACGCCCGCCATCGCGCGCAGGTCGACGTCGGGACGCAGTTCGGCCTCGGGGATCCCGGTTTCGGCGACGGCGATGGCGGTGACGGTCCGCAGGATCTCGTCGGGGGTATTCGCGGTCATGGCAGTGCTCCGTTCATTGCGGGACGGTGTTCATTGCGGGGCGGTGTTCATTGCGGGGCGGGTGTTCATCGCGGGCGGGTGTTCATCGCGGGACGGTGTTCGTCGCAGGGCGGTGTTCGTCGCAGGGCGGTGTTCATGTGCGCGATGGCGCGATTCGGTGTCGAGCAGAGCCCGGTCGAGCAGGGCGACCTCCTCGTCGTCGAGCCGCAGCTGGTGGCGCGCATCACGGAAGTCGAAGGGCTGATAGGTGGCGGTCGATCCGGCGCACAGCGCGCCGTCGGCGTCGAGGATTTCGGCCGCGCCCTGGATGAGGGTGTCCGAGTTGTTGCCGGAAAGGCTTGCCACGCAGGTGTATTCGCGATCGACCAACAGCGGTGTGAGGAACCGCGTGCGCTGGGACACGGTGAACGCGGGCCTGCGCCGCGCGAGCACGATCAGATTGCCCATCACTTCGTCGCAGATCACGCCGGTGAGTCCGCCGTGCACGACACCCGGATAGGACTCGAACGATCGGCCGAGCCGGAACTTGGCCTGCAGACCGTCGGGGTGGGCGGTGAAGGTGAGCCGCAGGCCGCCGGTGTTGTGCGGGGAGCATCCGAAGCATCGGTAGTCGGGGATGACCGACCACGGAACCGCGATCGTTACCTGATCCATATCGCTGATCCGGCTCAGACCAGCGCGTCCGCGAGCGCGCGGCGGACCCTGGCATTGCTGGACAGGTCCAGACCCGTCATATTCGCGAAGGTCCGGCGGACCTTGTCGTGCAGCACATCCAGTTCCCCCTCGGCGGCGACCTGTTCGAGGAACAAATCGAATCCGGTGTCGATGGTCTCGTGGTCGCCGAGTTCGGTGATGCCGGCCTTGAAGGTGCTCACCGGATGTTTGATCTTGGCTTCGGAGCTGTAGACATAGAGCGTCTCCAGCACCGAAGGCAGTTCCTCCGGCCGCCGCTGGAGGCGCTCGGTGGCGTAGTGGATGAATTCGCGGGCATGGCCCGCCTCGTCGCGACTGGCGTCGAGCAGCAGTTTCTTCAGCACCGGCTCCCGCACCCAGTTCGAGACCGCGCGATAGATGTGGTTCACGGTGAGTTCGGAGATGATGTTGGTGGCCAGGGTGGCCGAGGGGGTGGTGCCCGGCGCATAGGGCTCGCGCATGGAATCGACGGCCTTCTCGTCCACGGCTTCTCCGACCGCGCCGAGCCACGCCCGGAAGGCGTAGTGGTGCTGCACTTCCTGGTAGCCCCAGATCACGGCGAAGGTGGAGAAGTCGTAATCGTCGACGAATTCGTTCATGAATCCGTGGACGGCGGCGATCACGTTGGATTCACCCATGGTGGCGCTCTTGGCCAGGGTGACGTACTCGGGACGTACCAGGCTGCGGTCGATCGCGTCGAGATCCAGGTCGGCGAGGCGCCAGTGCAGCCGCTCGTAGTGGCGGAACACGTCGTAACTGTGCATCGTGGCTCCAGATCGTTGGGGGCGGTGCGTAAGTGGCGGGATGCGTCAGTGACCGGCGGTGAGCAGGTCGCGGGCGGCGAGTCGGCGGAGTTTGCCGCTGCTGGTGCGGGGGATGCTGCGCGGGGCGACGATATGTACTTCCACGGCGGCCAGGCCGAGTTCGGCCGCCACGCGGTCGCGGATATCGCGGGCGAGCAGGTCGGCGTCCGCGCCGGTGCGTTCGGATTCGGCGATCAGCGCGATGACGTCGGCGCCGGTCGGATCGGCGGCGGCCGTGCACCGGCCCTTGTAGATGCCGTCGAGATCACCGATCGCGGCCTCCACGTCCTGGGCGTAATAGTTCGCGCCGCGCACGGTGATCATGTCTTTGCTGCGGCCGGTGACGAAGAGTTCGCCCGCGCGCAGATATCCGAGATCCCCGGTGCGCAACCAGCCGTCGTCGGTGATCAGGTCGGCGACTCCGGCGGGATCGGCGGTCAGGTAACCCGCGGTGACGGCCGCGCCGCGAATCAGGATTTCACCGACCGCGCCGTCGGGCAGTTCGGCTCCTGTCTCCGGTGCGACGATCCGCAGGGTGAGTCCAGCGACGGCCGAACCCACGGCCGCCACCGCGCGCGCCCCCGGCGCGTCGGCGGTGACGGCCTCGGCGCGATGGGCATCGGAAAGTCGCGCGCGGTCGACCCATTCGAATACCGGTGCGCGCCCGAGCGGCGGGAAGGCGACGGCGAGCGTCGCCTCGGCCATGCCATAGACGCCGAACATGGTGCAGGGCGCGAAACCCGCGGGCGCGAAACGCGAGCAGAACGCGGAAACCACCTCGTGTGAGATCGGTTCGGCCCCGTTGAACGCGATCCGCCACCGGCGCAGGTCGTAGTCGGCGACCTGTTCCGGCGGCACCGCGGCCAGCAACGCCTCGTAGCCGAAATTCGGCATGGCGGTGATGGTCGCCCCGCTCTCGGCGAATTCGCCGAGCCAGCGGGCGGGGTCTTTCACGAAGGACAGCGGCGACCACACGTGTGCCGGAATACCGCGCAGGACGGCGGACAGCGTGCCGAACAGGCCCATATCGTGGAACAGCGGCAGCCAGAATCCGCCCTGATCCGCTAGGCCGAGTTCGATGCCGGAGCGAATGGCGGCGAGCCCGCTCAGGACGTTGTGATGGGTCAGGCGTACGCCTTTCGGCATCGCCGTGCTGCCCGAGGTGAACTGCACGATGGCCGGATCGTCGCCGCCGAGTTCGGGCAGTGGTGTCTCGGGCGTCGCGGTGTTCTCGGTGTCCGCGGTGTTCTCGGTGTCCGCGGTGTCCGCGCGGAGGCCGAAGAATGTCGAGGTATCGAGTAATTCGGCATCGACCACGTCGGTGATCAGTGCGGTCAGATCGGCGAAACGGTGCGAGACCACGATGGTGCTCATCGCCGCGGCCTTGGCGATGGCGGCCAATTTCCTGGGATAGGCGCCGGCCTGCTTGGCGCCGGCCGGCAGCGGAAGGGGAGTCGCGGCACCGCCCGCCGCGGTGATCGCGAACAGGCTGATCAGGAATTCCGGTGCGTTGGGGCACAGGATTCCGATCGGTTTGCCGCGGCGGATACCGCGCCGGACCAGCGCCGCCGCCATCGAGCGCGCCGCCCGATCGAGTTCGCGATAGCTCAGAGATTCGGCCACCGACCAGAACCGGGCGTGCACCAGGGGGTGGTCGGCGGCGACGCGGGCCAGCAGGCCGTGCAGGGTTTCGGCCGAATCCGCAGAATTCATGATGGCAACGACAACAGTGAATTGTGACGACCTTTTGAACACATCATGAATTGAGCGGTTCGATATATATCCGCGATCACGCAATTGTTCTGGGCGATCGAGTATTTCTGCTATGACGCGATAGAAGCGGTCGATTGCCGAGGCATCCCCGCCGGTCGATGGCACGATTGTTCTCGAATGCGCTGGTCTGCAAGCCTTCCCGTAGGTCAGCGCCGAAGCGTGAATTGCACCTATTCTGTATCCAGGAGTTGCCGGTGATTTCCGACCATTCCGCGATCGCGGCGCCGACCCCCGTGCAAATCGCGGTCGTCGAGAGCGTTGCGCCGCATATGCGACACAATCCGTACGGCAGCTATGAGATATTGCGCGCCGCCGGTCCGTTCGTGCCGGGCCCGCACGACACCCAGCTGGTCACCCGGCACGGGGAGGCGCAGGCGATCCTGCAGGACGCTCGCTGGAGTCACGCCGAGGAACCCGATCTCCTGCACGGCGACAGCGATGTCGAACTGCCGGGATCGTTCCTCTGGATGGAACCCCCGGAGCACACCAGGCTGCGGGGGCTGGTCGGCAAGGCCTTCACCGCCCGCACGATCAGTGGAATGCGTTCGCGCGCGGAGCGATTGACCGAGGATCTGGTGGACAAGATCCTCGCCGAGGGCGAGGTGGACCTACTCGACGCGCTGGCGTACCCGCTGCCGCTGACCATGGTGTGCGAACTACTCGGTGTCCCGCAGGAGGCGCACGAGCACGTGAGGATGATGTCGGTGGCCATCGCCCGCGGCCTCGACCCGGACGTGCTGCTGTCCCCGGACGAATTGGCCGCCCGGACAACTGCCGTGCACGCCTTCCTCGAATTCTTCGGTGATCTGGTGGATCGACGACGCGCGCAGCCGCGGCAGGATCTGATCACCGCGTTGGTCCAGGCCGAGGACGCGGGCGCGGCGCTGACCCGCACCGAACTGCTCGGCACCCTGCTGATCCTGGTCGTGGCGGGCCACGAGACGACGGTGAATCTCATCGGCAACGGCGTGCTCGCCCTCATCCGCCACCCGGAGGAATTCCAGCGGCTGCGGTCGTTTCCCGAGTTGTGCGAGCCCGCCGTCGACGAAGTGCTCCGCTACGACGCGCCTGTCCACCTGACCACTCGCACCGCGCACGCCGACATCACCGTGTCGGGGCGGAGATTCGCACCCGGCGACGCGGTGATCGTAATGATGGCCTCGGCGAACCGCGATCCGCTCGCCTTCCCCGACGCCGATCGCTTCGATATCACCCGCTACGCGCGCGGCGCCCGATCCGAACGGCACCTGTCGTTCGGACTCGGGCTGCACTACTGCCTCGGCGCACCGCTGGCCCGGCTCGAAATGTCGGTCGTCCTGCGCGCCATCGCGAGGCGGGTCGAGTCGATGACCCTGCTCGAGGAACCGCCGTACCGGCCGAATGTGGTCGTGCGCGGCATGTCGCAACTTCGTGTCCGAATGGAGCCCCGATGAGCACCGCACTCCCCACCGGCGTCACTTTCGACGCCTTCGATCCGGATCAGCGCGCCGATCCGTACCCCGCCTACCGCCGAGTGCGCGACGCGGCGGCGTTGTTCCCGTTCGAATTCGGTGATGTGCCGGTCACCGTGGTCACCCGATACGAGGAGTGCGCCCAGGTCCTCACCGGTTCGGAGTGGGGACACGGCTACAGCGCGGGTATCAGCCCGTTCCGCGACACCACCGCCGCGATCCCCGGTTCGTTCGTCCGCATGGACCCGCCTCAGCACGGGCGCTACCGGAAACTGGTCGCGAAGGCGTTCACCCCGCGCACCATGGGCGACATGACACCGCTCGCGGGCCGGGTGGTGGGCGAACTCGTGGATCGTGCGCTCGAGCGCGGTGAACTCGACGTCCTGAACGATCTCGCGGTGCCATTGGCGGTCGCGATGGTTCCCGTGCGATTGCTCGGCGCGGATCCGGCCGACGGCGCGCTGTTTCGCGAGTGGCAGTTGGCGATCGCCCGCGGCAGCGATCCCGACTGGCTGCTCGGCGCGGATGATGTGGCCGCGCGCGGTACGGCGGCGATGGAATGTATGGGCTATTTCGCGCGACTGGTCGCCAGCAAGAAGGAACAGCCGGGTTCGGATCTGCTGGGCGAACTCGTCGCGGCCTCGGTCGCCGGTGCGCTGACCGAACCCGAGGTCATCGGCATCGCGCTGCTGACCCTGGTCGCCGGGATGGAAACCTCGATCAATCTCATCGGCAACGGAATGCTCGCGCTGCTGCGCAATCCCGACCAGGTGGCGCTGCTGCGCGAGGACCCGGATCTGATCGCGCCGGCGCTGGACGAGATGTTGCGTTACGACGCCCCCACGCAGTTCACGATCCGGGTAGCCCTCGCCGACACCGTGGTCGGAGACCGGCAATTCCGGCGCGGTGACGGGGTGGTTGTGCTCACGGCCTCGGCGGGCCGCGACGATCGCGTGTTCGCCGACGCGGACACCTTCGACGTGACCAGGTATGCCGGAAACCGCCCCGCCCGTAAACATCTCGGCTTCAGTCTCGGCATTCACTACTGTGTCGGCGCGCCGTTGGCGCGGATCGAAGCCGATACCGCGGTGCGCACCCTGCTCGAACGCACCTCGGCCGTCGAACTGGCCGCCGATGAGGTCGAATATCGGCCCAGCCTGATCCATCGCGGGATCACCGCCCTTCCGGTGGCGCTGCGGCGATGAGCGGCTCCGGTTCCTCGCACGCGATCGTCCTCGGCGCGGGAATCGCCGGAATGCTCACCGCTCGTGTACTTTCCGACCACGTCGAGCGGGTGACCCTGGTCGAGCGCGATCCGCTCGACCAGGACGGTCCGCGCCGGGGTGTCCCGCAAGCGCGGCATCTGCACGGCCTGCTCGATCGCGGACGCACCATCATGGAGGAGCTCTACCCGGGCCTCACCGCGCAGGCCGCGGCCCTCGGCGCGCCGACCGCCGAGGCGCTACTCGGAACCCGGTGGTATCTCGGAGGTTTGCGGGTCAGGCCGACACCGACCGGGCTGACCTCCCTGATGGCGACCCGGCCGCTACTGGAATCGGTGATCCGCGAACGCACACTGACGATTCCCGGCATCGCGCTGCGCGATCGAACCGCGGCCCGCGCGCTGGTGGGCACGGCTCGTGCGGTCACCGGTGTCGTCGTCTCCCGCGACGACGAGGAGCGGACACTGCGCGCGGATCTCGTCGTCGACGCCACCGGCAGGGCATCGCGCGCGCCGGACTGGCTGCGCGCGCTCGGCGTCGCACCGCCCGCCGAAGACCGGGTCGACGTCGATCTCGGCTACGCGTCCCGGTTCTACCGCCGCAGTCCGGGGCAGCTCGACGATCACAGTTCGGTGATCATCTCGACCGGTCCGAACGGTCGCGGCGGCGGTGCGATCCGCGTCGAACACGACCGCTGGCATGTCACGCTCGCCGGAATGCTCGGCGATCATCCGCCGATCGACCGTGCCGGTTTCGCCGAATTCGCGTCAACTCTCGCCGCGCCCGACATCCACGAGATCGTCACCGCCGCCGAACCGCTCGACGACGGTGTTCCGCACCGGTTCCGGCACTCGGTGCGCCGTCGCTACGAACGCACCGCCGCGCCGATCACCGGATTCCTCGCGGTCGGCGACGCGGTATGCAGTTTCAATCCTCTCTACGCGCAGGGCATGTCGGTGGCCGCGCAGCAGGCGCTGGCATTGCGCGACTGTCTGGCCGCGGGCACCTCGGATCTGCCGTCGCGCTTCTACGCCGAGGCGGGACGCGTGGTCGATGTCGCCTGGCAGATGTCGACCGGTTCCGATCTCAGGTATCCGGGGGTCGTCGGTGATCGCACCGCCCGGATTCGATTGACCAACGCCTATGTCGGCGCGGCCCATCGCGCCGCGCATACCGACGCTCGCGTCGCGCGCACCTTCCTGCGCGTGGCGAACCTCGTCGAGCCGCCCGCCGCGCTGCTGCGCCCGGCGCTCGCCGGCCGAATCCTGCTGCCGGGCAGGAGAAACAACGATGACCGATAACTCGATCAGGAGGCAACACCCGATATGACCGCCGAGACAACGGTCGTCTCCGACCGCGACGCCGCGATCCAGGACGCCCTCGTGAAACTGTTCGGACCCGAAGGCCGAGCCGATCCGTACACACCCGCCCGCGTCCTGCGCGAGGCCGGGCCGGTGCATCAGACCCCGCTCGGTCATCGCGTCCTGACCCGCTACCACGACTGCGCCGCCGTGCTCTCCACCACCGCGTGGAGCCATGCGGAGGAGGCGGGGATGATGCATCCCACGGTGTCTCCCGAGGACGCGCCGGAGGAATTGCCGACCTCGTTCCTGTGGATGGAGCCGCCGGATCACACCCGGCTGCGCAATCTGGTGACCAAGGGTTTCACCCCGCGCATGGTCGCCCGGCTGCGGCCGAGGATCGAACAGCTCACCGAGCAATTGGTCGACAACGCGCTCGAGGCAGGGGAATTCGATCTGGTCGAGATGATCGCCTACCCGCTGCCGCTCGTCATCGCCTGCGAGCTGATCGGCGTTCCCGAGGACGCCTACGCCCGGGTGCACCAGTGGTCGCAGGATCTGGCGCGCGGTTTCGACCACGACTACACCCTGCCGGAGGAATCGCTTCGGGCCCGCAGCGCGGCCTCGCGCGGTTTCATGTCCTACTTCCGCGAATTGCTGAACGAGCGCAGGGCGCGCCCCACCGATGACCTGCTCAGCGTGCTGTCGCAGGTCGAGGACCGCGGCGATGTGCTCACCGAACAGGAATTGCTCGCCACCTGCATCACCACGTTCGTCGCCGGTCACGAGACGACGGCGAATCTGATCGGCACCGGCATGTTGCGGCTGATGCGCAATCCGGATCAGATCGTCGCGATGCGGGAGAACCCCGGCCTCACGGCCTACGCCCCGGACGAACTGCTGCGCCTCGAGCCCTCGGTGCAGATCACCACGCGGGCGGCGACGCGGCCGATCACGGTGGCAGGTCAGGAATTCGAGAAGGGCGAGGGTGTGGTAATTCTCATCAATTCGGCCAACCGCGACGACGCGGCCTTCGCCGATCCGGACCGCACCGATGTCGCGCGCTACGCCGACCGGATGAAGCCCGCCGCCAAACATCTCGGCTTCAGCCTCGGCATCCACTACTGCCTCGGCGCGCCGCTCGCGCTGCTGGAGATGGAGATCCTGCTCGACGTCCTGCTGCGCAAGGTGCGCACCATCGAATTACTCTCCGACACGCCACCGTTCAAACCCAATGTCGTCATTCGCGGCCTGGAAGCGCTGCCGACCGCGTTCCGGGCCTGAGTGCCGCGACGCCTTCCGCGGAGGTTGGGGCCGAGCCCACTATCACATGCCGGTGAACTGCGGATTCGGTTCACCGATCCGCAACTGACTGGGCAGGTGCTGTGCGGGTTCGGTTCATGCTCGGTTACTTGGCGAAGCTAGCGTATCGGGTACCCGGAAGGAGTCGGCATGGAGTTCCGACATCTGGTCTCGTTCATCGCGATCGCCGAAGAGCTGCACTTCGGTCGCGCAGCGCAGCGCTTGCATCTCACGCAGCCCAGCCTCAGCACGCAGTTGCAGAAGTTGGAGAAATCGCTGGGGGTTCAGCTTGTTTCACGCAACTCGCATGAAGTCAAGCTGACACCCGCCGGTTACGAATTCGAAAGTCAGGCACGGTTGATCGTGGCCCAGATGGATCGTGCCGCGAAGTTGACGAAGGCTACGGCGGCCGGGCGGGCTGGGTCGCTCAACGTCGGGTACAACCTGCCCGCCAGCAGACATGTGGTGCCGGACGCACTGGAGCGGATGACCCGCAGACATCCCGATATCGTGGTGTCGCTCTGGGAGAAACGCACCGGACCGCAGTTGGCCGCCCTGATGGACGGCTCGCTGGATGTCGCACTCGTCTACGGACATCCGAGTACCACCGAATTCCGGTATCGGAGACTGTTGCACCGGGTTCCGCTCGTCGCGGTCGTCGGCCGCAGGCACCGGTGGGCGGACCGGCCCGGTGTGCCGTTCGCCGAATTGGACGCGCAGGAATGCGTGCTGTTCGCCCGCGAGCAGTGTCCGGCGATGTACGACGCGATCTTCCAGGCCGCCGCCGATAAACGGATCTCGTTGGAGGTGGTCCATACCGCCGACGATCCGGGGGCGACGGCGCATATGGTGTCGGTACGGCCGCTGGTCGGATTCGCCTCACTGCCGCGCGCGGTGTCGATGGGCATGGGCGCCCCCGACAGCAGCACGGTCGCGGTGAAACTATTCGATCCGGTTCCCACACTCGATCTCTACGCGGTGTGGCTCGCGGCCGAGACGAATCCGGCGGTATCACTTTTTCTCGAATGCGTAGAATCGGCCGAATCCCCACGCATCGATATTGCGCGCGCGGCAACCGCATGACCACGTCGATAGGATTTGACATTCGCGCGGTCGCCAAGGAGGTATAGCGCGGACATCATTCGTTGTGGCCGAGAAGAATTGGTCGGGTGAATAGTGTCTCGATCACCGAAAACGGATCAGATCTGCCGGACGACGCCGGTTTGTACTCGGTGATATCCGCGGCGGCGGCGGGGAATCCGGAACGGAATTCCCTGTGCGCCGCGGATGGAACCGTCCTCACCTGTGCCGACCTCGATGCCTCCGTGCGAGCGGTCGCCTCGGCGCTGCTCGCGCGCGGCGTCGCGGCGGGCGACCGGGTCGCGGTACTGGGGCGCACCACGCTGGAGTGGGCGCTGCTTGACTGCGCGGTGCTCGCCATCGGCGCGGTCCTCGTCCCCATCTACCCGACCTCGTCGCCGGTGCAGATCAAGCACATCCTCTCCGACAGCGGCAGCGCGTATTTCGCGGCCGAGGACGCCGCCGACGCCGAGCGTCTTGTGGACGCGGGCGCGCCGACGGCATGGACATTCCCCGAGATCGCGACGTGGACGACCACGCCGGTCGCCCCCGGCCTCGATGCCAGGACCGCCGCGGTCCGCGCCGACGACCTCGCCATGATCGTCTACACCAGCGGCACAACCGGGGTCGCCAAGGGCTGCATGATCACCCACCGCAATATGTTCGTCTCCTCGGCCAACACCGTGCGCCAGACCGGCCGGATGTTCGACGGCACCACCGTGCTCGCCCTGCCGCTCGCCCACGTCTTCGGTCAGACGATTCTGTTCGCGTGCCTGGTCGGCGGCTCGCAGACCTACCTGCTGCCGGGGATTCCCGATCTCGTGCCCGCGTTGCCGCGGCTGCGCCCGACCTTCCTGGCCATGATTCCCTACGGGCTGGAGAAGATTCGCAAATTCTGTCGCACCCTGGTGACCGAGGACGCCGAGCGGGAGGCGGTCGCCCGCGGGCTCGCGCTGCTCGGCGCGGGCTCGACCCCGGAGCTCACCGACAATCCGGTCAGCGCGGCGCTGGGCGGCCGGCTGCGCCACGTCATCTCCGGTGGCGCGTCCCTCGATGATTCCACCTCGGGCTTCTACGCCGGATTCGGTGTGGTGATCCTGAACTGCTACGGATTGACCGAGGCCGCGACCGCGGTGACGGTCAACGCGCCGCAGACCAATCGCCTGGGCACCACCGGCCGCCCGATTCCGGGCACCTCCGTCGGCATCGGCCCCGACGGCGAGGTGCTCGTGCGCGGTCCGCATGTCTCGCCGGGGTATTGGGGCGCCGCCGCCGATCAGCGGCCCGTCGACGCCGAGGGCTGGCTGCACACCGGTGACCTGGGCGAGCTCGATGACGACGGCTTCCTGCGTATCACGGGGCGCAAGAAGGAAATCCTGGTCACCTCCGGCGGCAAGAATGTCGCTCCCACCCCGCTGGAGGACCGGGTTCGGCTGCACCCGCTGGTCAGCAACTGCATGGTGGTCGGTGACGGTCGCGCCTTCGTCACCGCGCTGGTGACCCTCGATCCGCCGCAGGTCGAACGCTGGCGCGCGGCGAATCCGGACGCCGATCCCGCCGCCGCGATCCAGCATGCGGTGGACGAGGCGAATTCGCTCGTCTCGCGTCCGGAATCCATTCGCGCGTTCCGGATTGTCGACGGTGATTTCACCGTCGACAACGGTTTGCTCACCTCGTCGCGGAAGTTGCGCAGGGCCGCGATCGAATCGGCCTATTCCGGCGATATCGATCAGCTCTACATTGCTCGCGGGTGAATTCCCGGGAAATCATTCGCGTGATAGCCGAGACCGATCGCCCGATGAATTACAGCTGCGCCCACTGGTTCACGGCTATCCGCGGCGACAGACTCGAATTGTCATTCGACTACCGAAAGTGATGCCACCATGTACGACGTCATTGTTGTCGGAACTCGTGTCGCGGGCGCACCGCTGGCGATGCTGCTCGCCAGGCGCGGCTACCGCGTGCTCGCCGTGGACCGGGCCACCTTTCCCAGCGACACTCCCTCCACCCATTACATCCACCAGGCCGGTCTGAGCCTGCTGAATTCGTGGGGGCTGCTGGATCGGGTGGTTGCCACCGGGTGCCCGCCCGTGCGCAACCTCAATTTCACCTACACCGATATCGTCATCAACGGCATGGCCGACCCGTCCGCCGACGGTATCGACGCGGTGTACTGCCCGCGCCGCACCGTGCTGGACAAGATCCTCGTCGAGGCGGCGGGTGAATCCGGCGCCGAGGTGATCGAGGGCTTCGCCGTCACCGAACTGGTTTTCGACGGCGATCGGGTGACAGGTATCCGCGGCCGGGTCGGCGACGGGGCCGAGCGGGAGTTCCGCGCGCAGTTGGTGATCGGCGCCGACG
The DNA here is from genome assembly GCF_040606855.1 of Nocardia sp. NPDC005366. Lineage (NCBI taxonomy): Bacteria > Bacillati > Actinomycetota > Actinomycetes > Mycobacteriales > Nocardiaceae > Nocardia > Nocardia sp. NPDC005366. The sequence continues at coordinate 10,397 of NZ_JBEXFQ010000042.1, read as the reverse complement.
GATCGAATTCGACGGTGGCCAAGCAGGTCGGCGCGCAGGAGTACGACGGTTCCGCCGCCGCGTGCTTCGTCTACTACTCCTACTACGAGGGCATCGACTGGGGTATGCAGCACCGCACCGGCTTCGGTGAGCAGCAGTTCGCGGCCTGGCCGACCAATGACGATCAGTACCTGGTCGCGGTGATGCGCAAGCGGGATCGCTTCCGGGAGTTCCGCGCCGATCCCGACGGGAGCGTGCAGGAGATCATCGACCAGATCGACCCGGAAATCGGTGCGCGCTTGCGTGATACGGGCAAACGCGTCGAACAGTTCCGGCCGATGCTCTACCCCGACAACTACCGGCGGCGTTCCTTCGGTCCCGGCTGGGCGCTCGTCGGCGATGCCGGCTACCACAAGGACCCCTTCACCGGCTGGGGCATCACCGACGCCTTCAAATACGGACAGCTGCTGGCCGACCTGGCCCACGAAGGCTTGTCGGGCGCACGTCCGATGGAGCAGGCCCTGGCCGAATACGAACGCGAGCGCGACGCGCAGAGCGCCAGCACCTACGAGCTGACCCGCAGTATTTCCGAACTCACGCTCACCCCGTACTACGATTCGGTGTTCCGGGCGGCGAGCATGAGCCCCGACTATTCCAAGAAATTCTTCGGTCTGATCGCGGGCCTGTACCCGCCGGACAAGTTCTTCGGGGAACAGCAGCTGGCCGAACTGTACGAACAGGTCGGATTTCCGCAGGCCGACCGGCACGTGACCAATACCGAAGCGGTGTCGGCGTGAGTGCCGCCGGTCTGGTCGCCCTCGGCGACAGTTTCGTGGAAGGCAGGGGCGATCCCGCGAGCGCGGGCGGGTACCGGGGGTGGGTGGCGCGGCTCGGCGGCCAACTCGGCCTGCGGTCCGCCGCCGTGCGCAATCTCGGCGTGCACGGCGCGACGACCACCGCGGTGGTCGCCGACCAGCTTTCCCCGGCGCTGGCGGTGCGGTCGACCGTGTACGGCGTCGTCGTCGGTGTCAACGACCTGGTCAGCGATTTCGAGCCCGACCGTTTCGCGGACAATCTGCACACCATATTCGGCACCCTCTGTGATTCGGGGGCAACGGTTTTCACCGCGAGCTATCCCGATATCCCGGCCCGGCTCCCGGTGCCGGACGGTTTCCGCGGCCTGCTGCGCGAACGCTTCGACTACGCCAACGCCACGCTGGCCGAGGTCACCGCGACCACCGGCGCCGAACTGCTCGACATCGCGGCCCGGCCCGAATGGGAACGGGCCGAGGTCTGGACCGAAGACGGTCTGCATCCGAGCCCGCTCGGCCATCGACTATTCGCCGCGGGCGCGGCCGAGGTCATCGCCTCGGTCACGGCGACAACCGTCGCCGCCTGACCCGCATCGCTGCTCGAGAGGAATTTCCTGTGACGGACGACAGACGACTGGCACGCAACCCGATCGCCATCGTCGGGATGTCGGGCCTGCTGCCGCGGGCCCGCAATCATCGCGAGTACTGGCAGAACATCGTCGACGGCGTGGACTGCACCGAAGAGGTGCCCGCGTCGCGATGGAGCCTGGACGACTATTACGACCCGGATCCGGCCGCCGCCGACAAGACCTACTCCCGGCGCGGCGCCTTCCTGCCCGATATCGATTTCGACCCACTGGAATTCGGGCTTCCGCCCAACCAACTCGAAGTCACCAGCACCATGCAGACGCTCAGTCTCGGGGTGGCGCGTGACCTGCTCATCGACGCGGGCGCGGTGGATTCGCCCTGGTACGACCCCAGCCGGACCGGCGTTGTGCTCGGCACCACCGGTCCGGTGCCGTTGATGCATCCGCTGGCCGCACGACTGTCGACGCCGGTGCTCAAGGAGGCGGCGCGTTCGGTAGGCCTGTCCGAGGGCGACGCCGACGCGATCGCCGACAAATTCGTCGCCGCGTTCGCGCCGTGGGAGGAGAATTCCTTCCCCGGCCTGCTGGCGAATGTCGTCGCGGGCCGGGTCGCCAACCGGCTCGGCCTCGGCGGTATCAACTGCACCGTCGACGCGGCCTGCGCCGCCTCGCTCGCCGCGATCCGCACCGCCATCGCCGAATTGCAGGACGGCCGCGCCGATATGGTGCTGACCGGCGGTGTCGACACCGAGAACACCATCTTCATCTACCTGTGCTTCAGCAAGGTCGGCGCGCTCTCGCCCACCGGGCGGATCAGCCCGTTCTCCGACGCGGCCAACGGCACCCTGCTCGGCGAGGGCATCACGATGCTCGCCCTGCGCAGGCTGTCCGACGCGCGGCGTGACGGCAACCGGATCTACGCGGTCATCCGCGGTCTCGGCTCCTCCAGCGACGGACGCGCCAAGAGTATCTACGCCCCCCGTGCGGAGGGCCAGAGATTGGCATTGCAGCGCGCCTATGCCGACGCCGAATGCTCGCCCGCCGATATCGAACTCATCGAGGCCCACGCCACCGGCACCGCGGTCGGTGACAAGACCGAACTCACCGCGCTGAAGGGCGTGCTGTCGGAGGCCAGTGCCGAAACCGGGTTCGCCGCGCTCGGCAGCGTCAAATCCCAGATCGGGCACACCAAGGGCGCGGCGGGCACCGCGAGCGTCATGAAACTCGCACTGGCCCTGCATCAGAAGGTGCTGCCAGGCACCATCAATGTGGACGCGCCCAATCCCGAGATCAGCGCGCCCGACGCGCCGTACTACGTGAACACCAGAACCCGCCCCTGGATTCTCGACCCGCAGCGTCCGGTGCGTCGTGCCGCAGCCTCGGCGATGGGTTTCGGCGGCACCAACTTCCACCTCGTACTCGAGGAGGCCGACCAGCAACGTGGGCGCGGTTCGGTGCTGCATCGCACGCCGCGCGCCCACCTGTGGCACGCACCCGATGTGGCCGGGCTGATCGACGCGGTGCGCAGCGTCGAACCCGGCGACGGCGGCGATATTCCCGAGGATCACGCGCGCATCGGTTTCGTCTCGGTGGATGACGACAGCGCTGATCATCTGCGCGAACTGGCCGTCGACGAGTTGATCCGCGACCCGGAAGCCGCCCAGTGGGACCATCCGGAGGGCGTGTACTTCCGTTCCGCCGCGTTGCCGCAGCGCCGGGTCGGTGCGCTGTTCGCGGGTCAGGGCAGCCAATACGTCGACATGGGAGCCGCAGCGGCACTGGACAATCCGCCGGTCGGCGCGGCATTCGATACCGCGAACGCGGCCTTCGCCGGCGCGGCTCGGCGGCTGTCGTCGGTGGTGTTCCCGCCCCCGGCATTCGATGAGCAGACACGATCGGAGCAGGAACTGACCCTGCGCCGCACCGAATTCGCGCAGCCCGCGATCGGCGCGATGTCGGCCGGACAGTTCCGGGTGCTGACCGAATTCGGCTTCCGCGCGGACGGCTACCTCGGCCACAGCTTCGGCGAACTGACCGCGCTGTGGGCCTCCGGCGCGCTCGAGACCGAGGATTTCCATCGGCTGGCACGAGCGCGCGGTGTCGCGATGACACCGGAAGAAGGTGTCGACGCGGGCACGATGATGGCGGTCGGCGCGACCCGCGAGACCACCGAGGAGATCATCGCCGACATCGACGATGTGTGGATCTGCAACCACAACGCACCCGACCAGGTCGTGGTCGGCGGCGGCGCGGCGGGGATCGCCGCGGTGGGGAAGCGGTGTGCCGAACGCGAGATCGTCACCCGGGAGCTGCCGGTATCGGGCGCGTTCCACACCCCCTACGTCGGTCACGCGGTGACGGCGTTCGCCGAAGCGGTCGGCGCGGTGCGGATCGCGGCGCCGGACGCGACCGTCTACGCCGACACCCCCGGTGTGCGCTACGGCGAGGACGAGGCGCGCAACCGCGCGATTCTCACCGAACAGCTCAGCAAGCCGGTGGAATTCGCCGCAGCGCTGACCGCGATGTACGAGGACGGATGCACGATCTTCGTGGAATTCGGCCCGAAACAGGTGCTCACCTCGCTGGTCCGGCGCACCCTCGGCGACAAGGCGGTCGCCATCGCGACGGATTCGGGACCGGTCGGCGACGGCAGCCTCGCGCTCGCACGCGCGGCGGTACGGCTGGCCGTCCTCGGTGTCGAGCTGCGCGAGATCAACCGCTACGGCGCGCCGCGGCCGGCCGCCGCGACATCGAAACCCGGTATGACGGTTCCGCTCTCGGCGCCGGAGTACGTGCCGCAGAGCCGTCGGGAGGCCTACGCCGCCGCCCTCGGCGACGGCTATCGCGTCAGCGTGGCCGCGCCCGAACCGGTTCTCACCCACGCGGCGGCGGCACCCGCCACCGCACACCTTCGAGAAGTCGAAAGGCCAGTCGTGCCAGCACAGTCCAATGGCGCATCGCACACCTCCGTGCGTCCGTCCCCGCAACCGCGCGAATCTGTCGCCCGTGACGCTCACGACGCGTACGCGATCTCGGCAGCCCCGGCATCCGATGCCCTGACCCTCGACACCGCGCTGGCGCAGCATCTGCGCACCCATAACCAGTATCTCGACGGTCAGCTCGACATCGCCCGCGGTCTGGCCGGTGCGCTGAGCAACGGCACGCTCGACGAGTTCACCGTCCGGGCGATCGAGGCCGTCAAGGACCACGGTGTCACGATCAGCGCGAGTCACACGCACGCGGTCGATGTACTGGTGCAATTGGCGGAATTGGAGAGCGGTTTCGCCGCGCCTGTCCGTGCCCCGTCGCAGCGGGTTGTACCGTCCGCGCTACCGGAGCCGGCTCCCGAACGCCGCATCGTCACCGCACAGGAACAGAGCTTCGCCCCCGTCGCGTACGACGCCGGGGATACCGGCGATGCCGGAACCGCCGTGCCGACGGCCGTTGCCTCGGTCGAGTCCAACGGCTCGGCAACGGAATCCGCGCCACGGGTATCGGCACCGACTCCGGCGGCCTCCGAGGGGCCTTCCGCCGAGGAACTTCGCCGCGCCCTCCAGGAGGTCGTCGCGGAGAAGACCGGTTACCCGGTCGAGATGGTGGATCCCGGTCGTGATCTGGAGGCCGATCTCGGGGTGGATTCGATCAAGCGGGTGCAGGTGATCGGCGCTCTCCAGCAACGGTTTCCGCAGCTACCGAGCCTCGGCCCGGAGCAGCTCGGCACGCTGCGCACACTGGATCAGATCGTGGCCGAGTTCGCCGCGTCGACCGGTGGTGATGTCCACCCAAAAGCTGAAGCCGCGGCGTCGACGCCGCGGCATATCGTCGAGCCCGTCGCGCTGCCGCCGGTGGATGTGGCCGTCGACCCCTACCCGGCCGAGGCGAAGGTGCTCGTGGTCGACCTGGCCGACGCCGAATCGGATCGCGCCGGGATCGAAGCGGCCGCTGCGGCCAGGGGCTGGCGGGTGCGCACCGTTGGCTCCGTCGCCGAGGCCGGAACCGATGACGTGGATATCTGTGTCGTCATGGTGGGTGGGGACGCGGATCAGGAAAAGGCCCGCCGTCGATTGACCGATGTCATCCTCACCGCGAAGCAGGTGCTCCCGCGCTTGCTCGCGGCCACCGGCAGGAGCGCGTTCGTGACGGTCACGCGCCTCGACGGCGCGCTCGGCTTCCTCGGCACCGCCGAACCCGCCGCCGCGCTACTCGGCGGAGCGGGTGGGGTGGTGAAAACCCTCGCCGCCGAGCACTCCTCGATATTCTGCCGGGCACTCGACATCGAACCCGCCGTCACCGGGGGACAGTTCGCCGAGGCGATACTGCGTGAATTGTCCGACAGCGCCCGCGACACCATGGAAGTCGGCATCGATGCCATCGGGCAACGCCGCACCCCGGTGCCGAGCGGATACGCGGGTGCGCGCTCGGTCACCACGGTGTGCGCGGGTAGCGAACAGCCGCCGAGTGTGCTGTCCGAAGAGGACGTACTCGTGGTCACCGGAGGCGCGCGCGGGGTGACCGCGACCTGTGTTCGCGCACTGGCCGAACGCAGTGCGGCGCGTTTCGTCCTGCTCGGGCGATCCGAACTCTCGCCGGAACCGCCATGGGCTGTCGGCGTCGCCGATGCGGAACTCAAGCAGGCTGCGCTGCGCGCACTGGCGGGCACCGGCAGCACGCCGCGCGATATCGAGCGGCACTGCTCAGGAATCCGGGCCACCCGCGAAATCCGTTCCACACTGCGGGATCTGGACGGACGGGCCGAATATATCGCGGTGGACGTCACCGACGAGGCCGCGGTGCGGGACGCGCTCGCGCCGGTTTCGGCCTCGATCACCGGCGTCGTGCACGGGGCAGGCGTGCTGGCGGATTCGATGATCGCGAGTAAGACCGAGGAATCGATCGACCGGGTCCTGCTGCCCAAGATCGGCGGATTGGCGGCGGTACTCGCCGCCCTCGGCGAATTGCGGCATCTGATCCTGTTCACCTCGGTGGCGGGGCTGTTCGGCAATGCGGGTCAGGCCGACTACGCCTGCGCCAACGAGGCGCTGACACGATTCGCGGTGAGCTATCGACGTGCGAATCCCGGCTGCCATGTCACGGCGATCGACTGGGGAGCCTGGGACGGCGGCATGGTCACCCCCGAACTGCGGGAATTCTTCGTCGATCGCGGGATCGCGCTACTCGCCCCGGAATGGGGAGCGGCGGCGTTCACCGAGCAGTTCACCGAGGAGCGCGCGGCCGATACCGTGGTTCTCATCGGCCCAGCGACCCCGCTGTCGCGTGCGGATTCGGCGGATCGCGGCCGGGTGCGGGCCCGGCGGACGCTCACCGGGCTGACCGAGGAACCGGTGATCGCCGCGCACCGGATCGGCGAACATATCGTCCTTCCCGCGACCTTCGGGCTCGGCGCGATGATCAACCTCGCCGAGCGTCGGCTGCCGGGCCGTTCGGTGATCGGCGTACGGGATTTCCAGGTGCTCAAAGGGATCGTGTTCGACCATCCGGTGGACGAACTCGATATCGAACTGGAACCGGACGGCGCCGAGGGCATCGTGCTGCGCGCGAGTGTCATCGGCTCCGCCGCAACGCATTTCCGTGCCGTGCTCACCCTCGCCGACCATCCCGACACGCCGCCGCGGCACTCGGTGCCCGACGGAGTGCGAGCCCCGGCGGACGATATCTATCGCGACGCGGTGCAATTCCACGCGCCCGCCCTGCAGGGCATGCGCTCGATCCTGGCCGCCTCCGACGAGGCGATCGTGCTCGAATGCTCCCTGCCCGCCACCACGGTCGCCGCGGGGGCATACGCGGGCAGGCTGCACGATCCGGTGCTGGCCGACCTGATCCTGCAGGGACCGCCGGTGCTCGGGCATCGCCTCCTCGGTTCGGCATGTCTGCCGCTCGGTGTCGGCCGCGTGGACTACTACCGGCCGCTGCCCGCGGGCGAGCGGTTCGTGCTCGTCGTGGACAACCCGCGCGCCGGGCAGGTCGACGCTCACATCGATGCGACCGCCATCTCGACGGACGGCGCAGTGCTGCAACGTTTCTCGGACGTCACCGTGGTGACGACACCCGATCTGACGGAGAAGTTTCGAACCTCGGTGAGGCAGTGGATGTCATGACAGTTCTCGACTTCGACGGAATACCCTTCGACCCGGTCACGCCGACGCGTCCGGCCCCTGTCACCCCGAGCGCTCCGGCGCCGATCGCGCGTCGTACCCCGGTCACGGGCCACGACGACGTGGTGCGCAGGGCATTCGGTGAGCTCAGGGCCGGTGTGGTGGACGCCCATAGCGCCGCGCTGGCGGCGCAGGTGGCGCTACAGCGCGCCATCTGGCGGCGGGCCGTGTCATCGCCCGTCACCGACGCGTGGCCGCTCGGCGCTCGGGAGACCGGGCCGCTCGGTGCCCAGGAGACCGGGACGGTCAGCGCCCAGGAGACCGGGACGGTCAGCGCTCGGGCAATCGGGACATCCGGCGCGCCGGAGGCCGCGTTCAAGCCGCCCGCTCGCACGGCCGTCACTCGGCTCGATGAGGTCGCGTTGCGGCGACTCGCCGAGGCCGATATCGCCGGCGTTTTCGGACCCGGCTACCGGCGCTGGGCGGGGCCGGTAGCCGCCCGCCTCGCCGCCGCCACACCGCTCGTGCTGACCGGTGTGGATCGGATCGAATTGCGCGGTGGCAGCGGCAAGGGTCTCGTTGTGGCGACCTTCGACGGTGACGCCCGCGCCGCCGTCGTCCAGGCGGCCGAAGTGTTCGCGCTCTACACCGGGATGTGGCTGTGCCTGTCGCAGGGTGAACTCGTCTCGGCCGCGCGCGTGGACACGGCCGGTGAAATCACCTCGGGAACCATCGAATTCGTCGTCAGCCGGATCGATCTGATCCCGCGCCCGCATGTCACGGGGATCGCTCGGATCGCCGACTCGAATCCGGTCGAGGTGACCGTTGCCGTGGTCGAGCCCTCCGGCGCCTCGGTCGGACCGGGCGCGGCGGCACATGGTCTGCTGCTCAACGAATTCCACATGACCCATCTGTCGCGCGGCGACCAAGCCATCGCGATGGGTCCCGAATTCGCCGGATACACCGGGGTGCGGGCGACGCGTCTGCCGACGGGCGGGTTGCTGCTCGTCGACCGGGTCATCGAATTCGACGGCGAGCGTGGCCGATTGGATGACGCCTCCTACACCACCGAATACGATTCGCCCGCCGATTCCTGGTACTACGCCGATACCGCCAACGAATCGATGCCGCATTTCGTCTATATGGAGACTTCGCTGCAGGCGGCACTGCTGATGGGCTATTACGCGGGCCCGACCCTCACCCAGCCGGACACCACGCTCAGCCTGCGGAATCTGGGCGGCACGGCCACCGTCCTGCGCCAGGTCGATCTGCGCGACGCCACCATCGAACAGTCCTCGCGCCTGTTGACCACCACCATCCTGCCCGGCTCCTCGTTGCAGACCTTCGACTACACGCTGAGCGTGGACGGCGAACCGTTCTACCGCGGCGAAACCATGTTCGGGTACTTCAGCGATCAGGCGCTGGCCAATCAGACCGGACTCGACGCGGGCCGGACGAAACCCACCTGGCTGTCCGAGAATCCCACCGCCGCCGTGCGTTCCATCGATGTCGCGGCCCGGCGGGCGGACCCGTCGGCGCCGCTGTGCGCACGCCGCAACCTGACGTTGATCGACAGTGTCGACGTTGTCGACGGCGGCGGCGATTTCGCCGAGGGGTACCTGCATTCGTTGCGCGTCATCGACCCCTCGGACTGGTACTTCGCCCGACATTTCCACCTGGACCCGGTGATCCCCGGTTCGCTCGGGGTGGAATCGGTGATCCACGCGATCCAGGAATGGATGCTCGACGCGGGCTACGCCGATGCCATGGCCGACCCGGTCTTCCGCATTCCACGCGATATCGCCTTCAGTTGGCGCTATCGCGGCCAGTTCCTGCCGACCGACACGACGGTGGAGTTGGAGGCGCACATCAAATCGGTCCGGCGCGACCGAGACGGTGTCGTCGTCATCGCCGACGGCTCGTTGTGGAAGCCGGGGCTGCGCATCTACGAACTGATCGATCTCGCCGTCGAATTGACCGACAGGAAGGCTTCGCGATGACCGCGGCACGGACGGCGGCGGTCGCCGAGACGACCGCGGATATCGGCGCGTTACTGCGGGACCTGCGGCGACCGTGCTGGATCATCCGGCACGGGGACCGCGTCGTCGCGACTGCCGACGAGACGGTGGCCGCAGGGGCCCGGATCCTCGCCGCGGTCGGTCCGCTGCCTCCGGAACAGCTGGGCGACAGCGGTTTCCGCGCGGCACACGGGGTGCGCGCGGCCTACGCGGCGGGGGCCATGGCGAACGGCATCGCCTCCCCGGCGCTGGTGTCGGCGATGTCGCGGGCCGGGTACCTGGCGTCCTACGGCGCCGCCGGTGTGTCACCGCGGATCGTCGACGCCGCGCTGGCCGGACTCGCCGAGACACTGTCGGACCGGCCCTTCGCCTGCAATCTGATCCACAGTCCGTCCGAACCCGCGCTGGAGCGCGCGATCGTGGATTCCTGTCTGCGCCACGGGGTGCGGTGCGTAGAGGCCTCGGCGTTCATGTCGCTGACCCGCGAGGTCGTGCGCTACCGCGCGGCCGGATTGACCAGCGACCGGGACGGACGCGTCGTCGCCGGGAATCGGGTGATCGCCAAGGTATCGCGAGTAGAGGTGGCCGAACTGTTCCTGCGCCCCGCACCCGCGCATCTGCTGCGCGAACTGGTCGAGGCGGGCGATCTGCGCCCCGAGCAGGCGCGACTGGCCGAACGGGTGCCGATGGCCGACGACCTCACCGCCGAGGCCGATTCGGGCGGGCATACCGACCGTCGTCCGCTCACGGTCCTGCTGCCGGAGCTGATCGCGGCACGCGATCGCGTCGCGCGCGACGTCGCGGCGGCCGCCGCGGTACGGGTCGGGGGGGCGGGGGCGAGCGTGGGGGTGGGCGGTGGGGTGGGCAATTGGGTGCGCGCTCCTGGGT
>NZ_JBEXFQ010000041.1:0-45791 GCF_040606855.1 Nocardia sp. NPDC005366 | reverse complement strand
ATAAAATTGTCAATGGTTTTGTGCGGTGTGCAATCGCTTTGTGGGGCGCGCGGGGGGGGGGGGGCCGGGGGCCCCCGGTTCAGTCCGACCCGACGGGACGCGGCCACTTCCGGAAAGACAGTCCGCGGGCGGACCTCAGTACCGGTAGTGCTCCGGCTTGTACGGCCCCTCGACATCGACGTTGATGTACTCGGCCTGATCCTTGGTCAGCCTGGTCAGCTCACCGCCGAGCGCTTCGACGTGGATCCGAGCGACCTTCTCGTCCAGCGCCTTCGGCAGGCGGTAGACCTCGTTGTCGTACTGCTCGGGCTTGGTCCACAGCTCGATCTGCGCGATGACCTGGTTGGAGAAGCTGTTCGACATGACGAAGGACGGGTGGCCGGTCGCGTTGCCGAGGTTCAGCAGACGCCCCTCCGACAGCACGATGATGGATTTGCCCGACTCGAAGGTCCACTGGTCGACCTGCGGCTTGATATTGAGCCGCGTCGCGCCGGAACGCTCGAGCGCCGCCATATCGATCTCGTTGTCGAAGTGACCGATGTTGCCGAGGATGGCCTGCTCCTTCATCGCCTTCATGTGATCGAGGGTGATGATGTCCTTGTTGCCGGTAGAGGTGATGACGATATCGGCGTTCGCGATCGCCTTCTCCACGGTGACGACGTCGTAGCCGTCCATCAGCGCCTGCAGCGCGTTGATCGGGTCGATCTCGGTGACCTGGACCCGGGCGCCCTGTCCGGCAAGCGATTCCGCGCAGCCCTTGCCGACGTCGCCGTAACCGCAGATCAATACCTTCTTGCCGCCGATGAGCACATCGGTGCCGCGGTTGATGCCGTCGATCAGCGAGTGCCTCGTGCCGTACTTGTTGTCGAATTTCGACTTGGTGACCGAGTCGTTGACATTGATGGCCGGGAACACCAGCTCACCCGCCGCGGCGAACTGGTACAGCCGCAGCACGCCGGTCGTGGTCTCCTCGGTGACGCCCTTCACCGATTCCGCGATCGCGCTCCACTTGCCGCGATCGGTCTCGAAGCGCTCGCGCAGCAGGTTCAGGAAGACCTTGTATTCGGCGGAGTGATCGTCGTCCTCGGGCGGAACGACGCCCGCCTTCTCGAACTGCGCGCCCCGCAGCACCAGCATGGTGGCGTCGCCGCCGTCGTCGAGGATCATATTGGCCGGTTCACCGGGCCAGGTGAGCATCTGCTCGGCGGCCCACCAGTACTCCTCGAGCGTTTCGCCCTTCCAGGCGAAGACGGGGGTGCCCTTGGGCTCGTCGATGGTGCCGTGCGGACCGATCACGACCGCGGCGGCGGCATGGTCCTGGGTGGAGAAGATGTTGCACGAAGCCCAGCGCACCTGCGCGCCGAGCGCGACGAGGGTCTCGATCAGCACCGCGGTCTGCACGGTCATGTGCAGCGAACCCGAAATGCGAGCGCCCTTCAGCGGCAGCACCTCCGCGTACTCGCGGCGCAGCGCCATCAACCCGGGCATCTCGTGCTCGGCCAGCCGGATCTCCTTGCGGCCGAATTCGGCCAGCGAGAGATCCGCCACCTTGTAATCGACGCCGTTGCGGACATCGGCGGTCAGGGACGTGCGTGCGGGAAGTTCTGAGGTTGTCATGCGCCTGGATCAGCCTCTCGGGTGAATGTCGGTTCGATCAGCAAGGCTAGTCCGTCGGTCCGCGGCGTGGCACAGCGCGACGGTCATCCGATGCCGGATGGGTTCTTTCAGCGAGGCGACCCTAGTCGTCACCGCGAGACAACGCGTCGCCGATCAGGCCGTCGCCCGGCGGGAGGCCAGCATTCTCCCCCGCTTACGGGGCAGGATATTCGCCTTGCTGAGATCGCCCTCGTAGTGGGCGAGAACCCGCTTGTCCATCACGGCCCGCCACAGCGGCGGGAACGCCGCGAGAACGATCATGCTTGCGTACCCGGCGGGCAGTTGCGGCGCCTGCGCCGAACTGCGCAGGGTCTGATAGCGCCGACCCGGATTGGCGTGATGGTCGCTGTGGCGCTGCAGGTGGAACAGGAAGATATTGGTGACGAGGCGGTCGCTGTTCCAGCTGTCCCTGGCCGAGCAGCGCCGGTAGAGGCCATTCGGACGGCGCTCCCGCAGCAGGCCGTAATGTTCGACGTAGTTCACCGTCTCCAGCAACGCCGCCCCGATCACGGCCTGCAATGCCAGCCAGGGCAGCGTCGCGATACCGAAGACGCCGATCAGCGTGCCGAACAGCACCAGCGACATCGACCACGCCTGCAGGATGTGATTGTGCGGGCTCCACCAGCCCCGATTCCGGCGGGCCAGCCGCTCACGCTCCAGGCTGATGGCCGAGCGGAATCCGCCGCCGACGCTGCGCGGCAGGAATTCCCACAGCGATTCGCCCAACCTGGCGCTGGCCGGATCCTGCGGAGTCGCCACCCGGACGTGGTGGCCCCGATTGTGCTCGACGAAGAAATGCCCGTATCCGGATTGCGCCAGCGCGAGTTTCGCCAGCCAGCGCTCCAGGGGTTCGACCCGGTGCCCCAGTTCGTGCGCGGCGTTGATGCCGATCCCGCTGACGAAACCGAGGGTCGCCGCGAGGCCGAGTTTGTCCAGCGGGCTCAACTCGTCGCCCGCCCACATCGCACTCGCGATCACCAGGCCGATCAGCTGGATGGGTAGGAACAGGTAGGTACACCACCGGTAGTACCGGTCGTTCGACAGACGCTCGTAATCCTCGTCGCGCGGATTGGTTCCGTCGTCACCGACCACCCAGTCCAGCACCGGAATCACGATCAGGATCAGGATCGGCCCGATCCACCAGAAGATCTCCGATCCCGTCCGCAGCACCAACTGCGACGGCAGCAGCGCGCATGCCGGGGCAAGCAGACCGAGCACCCACAGGTGACGTTTGGAATCGAGCGATCCCTTCGGTTTGCCAGCCGATTGCACGTTTGCCCCGCTAAGTCCGTACTTCCACTTCGTTGCAGGACAATACATACAGTGTTTCGGACTGATACACATCGCCTAGCCGCCGAAACGTGGCGGCAGTTACAAGCCTGCTAGTCGGTTCTTGGTCAGCTTCACAAGTGCGCCGACGCACTGCGCACCGACGGCTACCGCCGAGTTCCGGTCCGACCCGCTGCTACGGCCGGTCCCTCGCGGCCAGTATCGCCTCCACGTAGGGCGCCAGCAACTCGCTCAGTTCGGCAGGGGCATTACGGCCCGCTCCCGGCGGAGTCGGAATGTAACTCAGCGCGATCCGCGTCAGCGCGTGCGCCAATATCTCCGATTCCGCGCGGGTGGCATCCACCCAGCTGCCCTGGAAGGCCGCCGCCAGACGATCGGTCGCGTGCTCGATCAGTGGACTCGCGTCGAGGGTGATGAGGCGAAGCAGATCCAGTTTCACCTCACCCGCCAACAGCGACTGCACGAGCGGATCGGTGGCCGCGTCGAGGAAGAAGCCGGAAAGGCCCTCCCGGAACGCGGCGCGCGCGTCACCGACATTGCCGTTGATCGCGGTGTGGACGTGATCGACGAGATCATCGGCCAGTCGTAGCGCGTAGGCCTGGGCCAGACCCGCCCGCGAACCGAACTCGTTGTAGAGAGTCTGCCTGCTCACACCGGCCCTGGCCGCGACATCGCCCAGGGTGATCTTGGCCCAGTCCCGCTCGGTGAGTAGTTCGCGCATACCGTCGAGGACGGATGTGCGCAGCAGCACCCGCGCAGCTTCCTGATAGGGAACCCTCGATCCGGTACGCGGCATACCCGCGACATTGTCACGGGCATCCGCCGCAGTCAAAATCTCACGACCGTTCGATCTCGACCATGTAGAAATCGGCCTTGGCCGCACCGCAATCAGGACAGGTCCAATCGTCGGGAATATCGTCCCAGCGGGTGCCTGGGGCGATTCCGTCCTCGGGCCAGCCCTGCGCCTCGTCGTATTCGAAACCGCACTGCACACATTGGTACAGCCGGTAATCGGACTGAACGGCCTGCTCGGCGGTCGCCGAATCGCTTGCTGTACTCATCTGTTCACTCCCACCGGTTCGAAATCGATCTTCTCGCGTACGCCGCAATCGGGGCAGCACCAGTCATCGGGCACCGCCGTCCACGCCGTACCCGCCGGAAATCCCTCGTGCGGCTCGCCTTTCGACTCGTCATAGACGTAATCGCAGACGGGGCAACGGAAAGCACTCATATCTACGCCTCCACCGTACCGCCGTGCGCGGCGCCCGCGCCGTATTCGGCGATCACCTTGTCCCGCTTGGCCGGATGGATATTGGCCCGGGTGATATCGCCGTCGTAATGCGCGAGCACTCGCTTGTCCATCACCCGGCGCCACAGCGGCGGGAAATAGGCGAGCAGGATCATGCTGGCGTACCCGCTGGGCAGATTGGGCGCGCCGTCCCAGCTGCGCAGCGTCTGGTAGCGCCGCGTCGGGTAGGCATGGTGGTCACTGTGCCGTTGCAGGTGGTACAGGAAGATATTGGTGACGATGTGATCACTGTTCCAGCTATGCACCGGCGCGGGCCGCTCGTATCGGCCGGAAGCGGTGTGCTGACGCACCAACCCGTAGTGCTCGAGGTAGTTGACGGCCTCCAGCAGACTGAATCCGACCACCGCTTGCAGGATCAGGTACGGAAGTAGCTCGATACCGAAGATCGCGACCAGCGCCGCGTACAACACCACCGACATCAGCCAGGCGCTGAGCACTTCGTTGTGCAGGCTCCACGGCTTCTTGCCCAGGCGCTCGAGGCGCGTCTTCTCCAACCGCAGCGACGAGGTCAGACTGCCCCATACGGTGCGCGGCCAGAAGGCCCAGAAACTCTCACCGATCCGCGAACTGGCCGGATCCTCCGGCGTCGCCACCCGGACATGGTGGCCGCGATTGTGCTCGATGTAGAAATGACCGTAGAAGGATTGGGCCAGCGCGATCCGCGACAGCCAGCGCTCCAGATCCACCTTCTTGTGGCCCAATTCGTGCGCGGTGTTGATCCCGATGCCGCCGATCATGCCGATCGTGATGGCCAGCCCGATCTTGTCGACCAGGTGCAGCCCGCCGTCGATGCCGAGCCAGCTCACGTTATCGGCGGTGATGAGGTAGCAGGCCATCACCAGACCCGCGTACTGGAACGGCAGGTACAGGTAGGTGAGGTAGCGGTAGTACTTGTCGTGCTCCAGGTACTCCATCACCTCGTCGGGCGGATTGTCGCCGTCGGGACCGAACCAGATGTCGGCCAACGGGATCAGCACGTAGATCAGAATCGGGCCGAGCCAGAACGGCACCTGCGCCAAGCGGTGCCAGCCGAGTTCATTGAGCGCCCAGATCAGCGGGAGGCCGATCGTGAACAGCCCGGTCGGCGCGAACAGCCCCCACAGCCACATATACCGCTTGCGATCACGCCACGCCTGCGCCTCCACCGGACGCCCGGACGCGTCGATACCCGTCGACATCGTTGTCTCCATCCCTATCGTGCCGCGCGCCGAAGTGTGACGCGCACTACAACTGAGATTTACAATAGATGTCGCACTGTCGGATGTCTATACAAATTGGATCATTTGTAAAATCTCATGACCGACGCGCGAGTGGCATCAACAGCACGTCCGCGTTCTCCGGTAGCGCGTCGACCGGCCACCACCGCAGGTCGGTCGACTCGGCACTGCGCACCGGAACGGCGCCTGCCGGGGCGGTGATCCGGAACAGCAGATCGAGATGTCTCGTCGGCACCCCCAGCGAGCAGGTGATCGGGTGCGCCTGGGCTCCGTACAGTTCCGGCTCCAGATAGAGGTCATCGATGCCGGACTCCTCGGTCGCCTCGCGCAGCGCCGCGTCGGCGACCGTCTCGTCCTTTTCCTCGCAGTGGCCGCCGAGTTGGATCCAGCGGCCGACGCGCGGATGCAGGGTCAGCAGCACCTCGCTGCCGTCATGGGAGAAGACGACCGCCGAGGCGGTGATATGCCCGGGAGCATGCTCACGAAGACAGCCGCGCGGCGCCGAGCCCAGGAAGGCGAGCATCGCCTCGCGCAGCGACTGCTCGGCCCCCGCGATCGGACGCCATGACTCGAGCAGCGCCGTCGCCGAGGCATGCAGTGATCGCGCGCTCACCGGGCGTGTCCATCGAAAAGCGCCGCGCCGCCGCTCACAATTCCACCAGTCCCGACCCTGGACCGAAGACAGGGCGCGGCGTGAGCTCCTGCAGCGGATACCCGACGGCGATCGCGCCCAACGGATTCCAGTCGTCCGCGAGACCGAGCACGTCGCGGGTGACCTCGGGGGCGAAGATAGTCGAGCCGATCCAGCAGCTGCCGATTCCGTCGGTCGCCAAGGCGACCAGCAGGCCCTGCACCGCCGCGCCGACGGCGACGGTGAACATGGTCCGCTCCGCGCCGCGACGACGCTCGTCCGGGTAATCGTGCGCACCGTCGGGCACGCAGAACGGGATGATCACCTCGGGTGCGTCGAAGAGAATGCGTCCGCGGGCGATCCGGCGTTCCACCCGTTCCTGGTCGAGTCCGTCGGCGCTGAGATCGGCACGCCACGTGTCGGCCATCGCCTCGAGCAACTGCCGGCGCAGTCCCCGCTTGCGCAGCCAGACGAAACGCACCGGGCGGGTGTGATGCGGTGCCGGCGCTGTCAGCGCCGTCGCGACGGCGGAGCGGATGCGCTCCGGGTCGACGGGGGTGTCGGCGAACCGCCGGATGGAGCGGCGCAGCAGTAGCGCCTCGCCGCGCCCCTGCTGGATGGCTTCGGCGGTGCCGAGCCAGAACAGATCGTCGGTGCCCCCGCGCAACAGGTCGACCGCGCCGGAGCCGTCGTCGGTCACGGGCAGTCCCCGTACGACGGCGACCGGAACCCCGCCGAGTTTGCCCTTCACCAGGTCGGCGGCCGCGGCCAGTTCGTCGGCGATCGCGACCTGGGTGACGTGCAGTTCATTGCCCTGTCCGTCCACCGCGCCCGCGTAATCGTGCAGTACCCGCAGACCCGATGCGCCGATGGCGGCGTCGATCTGCCCATTGCGCCAGGCGCGGCCCATGGTGTCGGTGACGACCACAGCGACGCTGATGCCGAGACGCTCGGTCAACGCCGAACGCAATGCCTTCGCGCTGCCGTCGGGATCGTTGGGCAGCAGCACCAATTCGCCCTGCTCGACATTGGAGCCGTCCACCCCGGACGCCGCCTGGACGATGCCGAGTTTGTTCTCGGTGATGAGGGTCCGGCCCTTACGCGCCAGCACCCGCACCGACTCCTGATCCACCAGCGCCCGACGAGCGCTATCGCGTTCCTCGGGATCCAGCGGCGCGGCGACGATGCGGCCCTCTACTTTGGCCACGATCTTGCTGGTGACCACGAGGATGTCGCCGTCTGCCAGCCAGGGCGCCGCAGCGGCGATGTGCTCGGCCAGGTCGTCGCCGGGCCGGAACTCCGGCAGTCCGGTGATCGGCAGGATCCGCAGTTCGGTAGCGGCGTGATCGGAATTCGCTGTCACCATTTCACTCCGGCCAGGTCGAGAGCCTCACGCACCATCTCCGCGGTGGTGGGCGGATCGGTCATCAGTAACGGCACGCTGCGCACCTCGACACCAGGTACCCGCGCGGTG
This sequence comes from Nocardia sp. NPDC005366, assembly GCF_040606855.1. Lineage (NCBI taxonomy): Bacteria > Bacillati > Actinomycetota > Actinomycetes > Mycobacteriales > Nocardiaceae > Nocardia > Nocardia sp. NPDC005366. The sequence continues at coordinate 38,214 of NZ_JBEXFQ010000041.1, read as the reverse complement.
TCGGTGCTGTGGATCAGCCAGCCGTCCAGGATGCCGGTGGCGGAGCGGGCGCCGTAGTGGCGGCCGATCGCCTCGGCTGTGGTCTCGACCCCGATCACCGACAGGCATTCGTCGGCCATCCCACGCAGTGGCTTCCCATCGATCACCCCGGAGACGCCGATCACTGTGGCGTCCGTGGTGCGCAGCGCGCCGCGGATTCCGGGCACCGCGAGGATCGCGCCGATGCTGACGACGGGGTTCGACGGCGCCAGCAGTACGACGTCCGCCTCGGCTATGATATCCGTCACATTTGGCGCAGGAGTGGCGTCATCCGCCCCGATTGTCGCGAATCCATGGGTCTCGATGTTCGCGCGGTAACGAACCCACCACTCTTGGAAATGGATCGCGCGGCGTTCGCCAGGGTTGCCGGGATCACTCACAACGACATGCGTTTCGCAGCGATCGTCAGTTGCGGGGATGAGTTTCACGCCAGGTTGCCACCTGTTGCACAGCGCTTCGGTGACCGCGGAAAGCGGGTACCCGGCACGCAACATTTCGGTTCGAATCAAGTGCGTCGCGATATCCCGATCGCCCAACCCGAACCAGTCCGGCTCGGCATGGTATTCAGCGAGTTCCTCCTTGGCATGCCACGTTTCTCCGACCCGTCCCCATCCACGTTCGGCATCGATTCCGCCACCCAGGGTGTACATGCAGGTATCGAGGTCAGGGCAAATACGGAGGCCGTGCATCCAGACGTCGTCACCCACATTGACGATCGCGGAAACCTCTGCTTCCGGCAGCAGTTCCCGAACGCCCTGCAGGAAGCGCGCACCACCGACTCCGCCGACGAGTACGGCGATCTTGGGCCCGTTCGCGGGCGCGATGTCCGCTTGTTGTGCAGTCACATCGACACAGCCTATGCGGTACCCGAACATGCGGCGTTCACACCGTATTTGCTGGTCATTTGCTATTCCGTACCACAAGATCAACACAGAAATCGGCGACGGATAGTAACGGAATAGCGTCGACCGCTTGACCATCAACACGTCCGGCGTGTCTAATCACAGACATGTCATTCCGGCGTTCGCGCGAGAGTGCGTGTCGCGAACAACTTTTCGAACACATGTTCGCATCGGGGTGACGGGCTCGGGGATGTCCGCGGGACAACGTCGCGGGGTACGGCCGTCGGTGTGCGCGTTGGTCCGACGGAAAGAATCATTCTGCGCTAACACACAGTGAGGAGGCGGAGCGATGGCCGAAGACATGGTCACGCCAACCGATTCCACAGCAGGCGCAGCACGTGGCGTCTGCACAGACATCGGCCGGATCGAACGGGAGGCGGGCGACGACGTATCGACACCCCGACTCAGCCTGGTCGCGCCGGGCTTCGACGAGATGTTCGAATCCATCGAAGAGCAGTGGCAGGAACGCGCCCTATGCGCGCAGACCGATCCGGAGGCGTTCTTCCCCGAGAAGGGCGGCTCGACCCGCGAGGCGAAACGGATCTGCATGGGTTGCGAAGTACGCGATGAGTGCCTGGACTACGCACTCGCACACGATGAGCGCTTCGGGATCTGGGGCGGCCTCTCCGAACGGGAGCGCCGCCGCCTCAAGCGCGGAATCGGCTAGAACCTGATGCCGCACCGACCTCGATGCACGAGGTCGGTGCGCGTTCACCTAGATTTCTCTGTATGTCTCGCTCACGCAATCGACGACCACCCACCGCTCGGTCGGTGATCCGCCGTGGTCGCGGCGTGCGCGGACCGATGCTGCCGCCGACCGTCCCGGCCTGGCGGACCCGCGGCCAGCAATTCGACCGGCTGGTGCTCGAGGCCTTCGCGCCGCTGGACAGCCGCTGGCACGATCGACTCACCAAACTCGATATCGCCGTCGACGATGTTCCGAAAATCCGTCCGTTGCACCCGGATTCGGTCACCTGGCCGGACGAGGTGGTGGCCGACGGTCCCGTTCCCCTCTCCCGGCTGGTGCCCGCGGGCGTCGATCGCCACGGGGCGGCCACCCGTGCGCGCGTCGTGCTCTTCCGCAAGCCGCTCGAATTGCGGGCGAGCGATCCGGACGACCTCGTCGACCTGCTGCGCGAAGTTCTCGTCCAGCAGATCGCCACCTACCTCGGCGTCGACCCGGACATCATCGATCCCGAGGAATAGACATAGATCCCGAGGAATAGACGTGGCCCTCCTCACGTGAGCCTCACCCCTTTTACCGCGTGTCTGGCCGCGTCCGAGCCCCGGGAGGGTTACTCTCATCCGCGTGATCCCCATGCGTCGTTGCTGCCGACCCGGCTGCAAGAATCCAGCAGTCGCGACGCTCACGTATGTGTACTCCGACTCGACCGCCGTCGTCGGACCGCTCGCCACCGTCGCCGAACCGCACTCATGGGACCTCTGCGAAACACACGCCTCCCGCATCACCGCCCCCAAGGGCTGGGATATGGTCCGGCACGAAGGCGGATTCTCCTCCAGCACACCGGATGACGACGATTTGACCGCGTTGGCGGAGGCCGTGCGCGAGGCCGGTCTGCGGCGCCGTCCCCCGGAACCCGATCAGCGCGGCTATCGCGATTACGCACCGCCGCCGCAGCGCGCCACCAGGACCGGTAGGCGTGGTCATCTGCGCGTGCTGCCCGACCCGCCGAGCTGACGCACCAGGACGTGGCGACCGACTCGAGGCAGGACCCCGTCGGTCCCGTCCGGCCAAACCACTAGGGTGGTGGCTATGACAGCCACGCGCTCTGCCGAATTCGTGAACGCGGTGATCAAAGCCTATGACGTTCGCGGAGTGGTCGGTGAACAGCTCGACGCGCAATTCGTCAGCGACGTCGGGGCCTCCTTCGCGCGCTTGATGCGCGGCGAGGGTGCCTCCCGCGTTGTCATCGGACACGATATGCGGGACTCCTCACCGGAACTGGCCTCCGCTTTCGCCGACGGGGTGCTCGGCCAGGGCCTCGACGTGGTGCATATCGGCCTCGCGTCCACCGACGAGCTCTACTTCGCCTCGGGCAGCCTGGACTGCCCAGGCGCGATGTTCACCGCGAGCCACAATCCGGCGCGCTACAACGGCATCAAGCTGTGCCGGGCCAAGGCGCTGCCGGTGGGCCAGGACACCGGCCTGGCCGTCATCAAGGACGAGGTCGTATCGGGCGTGCCCGCCTTCGACGGTCCGCGCGGCAGTGAGACGCGGGTGGATCTGCTCGCCGAGTACGCGGCATACCTGCGCGGGCTGGTGAAGATCGATGACATCCGGCCGCTCACCATCGCGGTGGACGCGGGCAACGGCATGGGCGGGCACACGGTGCCCGAGGTACTCGGCACGCTGCCCCAGGTGACGATCGAGCCGCTGTATTTCGAACTGGACGGCTCCTTCCCCAACCACGAAGCCAATCCCCTCGATCCCGCGAATCTGGTGGATCTGCAGAAACTCGTCCGTACCTCGGGCGCCGATATCGGTCTCGCCTTCGACGGTGACGCCGACCGGTGTTTCGTGGTGGACGAGAAGGGCGATCCGGTCTCGCCGTCCGCCATCACCGCCCTCGTCGCCGAGAGGGAGCTGGCCAAGGAGCCGGGCGCGGTCGTCATCCACAACCTGATCACCTCGCACGCGGTGCCCGAACTCGTGCACGAACTCGGCGGCACTCCGGTGCGCACTCGGGTCGGCCATTCGTTCATCAAGCAGGAGATGGCCACCACCGGTGCGGTTTTCGGCGGCGAGCATTCCGCGCACTACTATTTCCGCGATTTCTGGGGCGCCGATTCCGGCATGCTCGCGGCGCTGCACGTGCTCGCCGCGCTCGGCGAGAAGGACCGGCCGATCTCGGAGCTGATGGCGGCCTACCAGAAGTACGCCGCGTCGGGGGAGATCAATTCCACCGTCGCGGACGCCGGGGAGCGGACGCTGGCGGTGCTGGAGGCGTTCGAAGAGCGTGCCGTCGCCGTGGATAGGCTGGACGGCGTGACCGTACAGCTCGCCGACGACGCGTGGTTCAATCTGCGGGCGTCCAATACCGAGCCGTTGCTCCGGTTGAACGTCGAAGCCAGGACGCCGGAGGAAGTAGACGCACTCGTGACCGAGATTCTGAGCATCGTGCGCTCCTGACTGGAATAGTGGAATCACAGACATTGGATTCGCCCGACCTGGGCTCGGTGTGTACAGCCCGGGTGGGTTCGGGCGAGTCGGACACAGCGCGATGAGGGGAGGTGGGACGCCCGATGATCGCTGGAACTCCGGTAATCGACCTCGATGACGCCGCATCGCTCGAGGCAGCCGATAACGGTGGCGCCCTGCGTTCGGCGGCTTCGGGTGGCGCCCAAGTGCGCGCGACCGCGGCGGCCGTAGGCGAGAACGCGCTCGCGCCACTCGCCGACCTCCGACCTCGCAGCGTCGTCCTGGTGACCGGCGGCGGGCGCGCCGCGCGTGCGGCCGGGCTGCTGGTGGCGGCCCTCGGGGACCGCGCGGGTCTGCCCATCGTCTCCACACCCGCCCTCCCACCCTGGGTCGGCCCGCTCGACGTGGTACTCGTCGCGGGCGACGACGCCGGCGATCCGCGTCTCATCGATGCCGTCGACCGCGCCCAGCGGCGCGGCGCGGAAGTCGTGGTCGCCGCACCCATCGAGGGGCCGCTGCGCACGGCGGCTGCCAGGCGTACGGCGCTGCTCGAACCGCGCGTCACGGTACTCGACCACAACCGGCTGCTGCGCTACCTGGCGGTCGGGATCGCGGTGTTGCGCATCATCGACCCGACGCGTTCGGGGGCGGCCGTTCCCGATCTCACCGCGCTCGCGGACGTGCTCGACGCCGAGGCATTGCGCGACGGACCTCAGAACGAGGTCTTCCACAATCCGGCCAAAACCCTGGCCTCACGGATGCAGCAGCATGGCATCGTCTTCGCGGGCGACTCCCCCGCCACCGCCGTACTCGCCGAGCACAGCGCCGAGGTGCTGCTGCAATCGGCCGGTCGGGTGGCCGCGTCCGCCGATCTGCACGAGGCCGTCGCGGCCAATGCCCGCCTGGGCGAGGCCGCGGGCGCGGCGGCGGCCGGTTTCGATCCGCTGTTCCACGACGAGGAACTCGACGGTCCGGCACCGGTGGAACGCACGCGGGTCTTCGTTCTCAGCACCGATCCCGACCAGGCCGCCGCCCGGCGCAGGCTCGCGGTGTTCAGCGGCTCGGGACTGGTCGACGCCGACCTGGTGAACGCCGATGTCGATCTGCTGCAGAGCACGCTGAGCGATCCGACGGGCCCGACCCGGGCCAGGGTGGACGAAGTGGGCGTTCCGCTGCCGGGCTCGGCCACCCACAGCACCGAACTGGAGCAACTCGCGGTAATCGCGCTGCGCGTCGAAATGGCCGCGGCCTATCTGCGTTTGATCGGATCGCGCGGCGTCGCCGCGGCCCCCGGTGATCAGTACGACGGGGGACGCTACTAGTGCACGAACTCGTTGGTGCGCTGCGTTCCTACGCCTGGGGCTCGCGCACCGCGCTCGCTGAGCTGTGCGGAAGACCGGTTCCCTCGGCCCACCCCGAGGCCGAATTGTGGTTCGGCGCCCATCCCGCCGATCCCGGGCATGTGCGGACGCCGGACGGCACGATATCGCTGTTGAAACTGGTCGCCGCCGATCCCGAGCGGGAACTCGGCTCCGCCGCATCGGAGTTCGGCGGCAAACTGCCGTTCCTGCTGAAAATCCTCGCGGCCGAGGAACCGCTGTCGTTGCAGGCCCATCCGAGCTCGGCGCAGGCACAGACCGGATTCGAACGGGAGAACCGGGCGCGGGTGCCGCTGGATTCACCGATGCGCAATTACCGCGACGAGAACCACAAACCGGAACTCGTCGTCGCGCTCGAGCGGTTCGAGGCGCTGGCGGGGTTCCGTGAACCGCACCGAACCGTCGCGCTGCTGCGCGCGCTGGATGTCCCACAGCTCACGCCCTACGCCGACCTGCTTGCGGCACAACCGGATTCGGCCGGTCTTCGGACGCTGTTCACGACCTGGATCACCCTGCCGCACAACGCGCTCGCGACGCTGCTGCCCGCGGTGCTCGACGGCTGTGTGCGATATCTGTCGGCCAAGGTCGATCGGGTGTTCACCGCGGAGGCCCGCACCACCCTCGAACTCGCCGAGGCCTATCCGGGCGACGCGGGAGTTCTCGCGGCGGTCCTGCTCAACCGCGTGACCTTGGAACCAGGGCAGGGCTTATTCCTGGCCGCCGGGAATCTGCACGCCTATCTGCGCGGGCTCGGTGTCGAGATCATGGCCAACTCCGACAATGTGCTGCGCGGTGGTCTCACCCCGAAACACGTCGACGTGCCGGAATTGCTGCGGGTACTGGATTTCGAGCCGATCGATCTGCCCGCGGTGCTGCCGGAGCCCGCGGGCGACGGTTCGGTCCGCTACCGGACCCCCGCCCCGGAATTCGCCCTGCACCGCTTCGACCTGATCGCGGGCTCGGCGCAGGTGCCACTGCACAACGGCCCAGGCATCGTCCTGTGCACCGCGGGGACCGTCCGGCTCCTGCACGGCGACGACACCCTGGTTCTCGAACGTGGCGCGGCGGCCTGGATCTCGGCCGCCGACAGCGATATTCGGGCGCAAGCGGTGGACGGCGGGGCCCAGTTCTTCTGCGCGTGCGTTGGCAGCGCGAACTGATCTCATTCGGATACCGGCGGCCGGACAGGCTAGGTTAGCCGGGATCGGCAAACGAGAGAGGACATCCGACATATGTCTGCTGGTGGTGGCAAGAAGGCGATTATCGCCGCATTGTCGGCGAACGCCGGAATCGCGGTGGCGAAGTTCGTCGGTGCGGCGATCACCGGTTCCGCGTCGATGCTGGCCGAGGCCGTGCACTCGGTGGCCGATACCTCCAATCAGGGCCTGCTGCTGTTCGGGCAGAAGCGCGCCGAGAAGGAGGCCGACCAACTGCACCCGTTCGGATACGGCCGCAACCGCTACTTCTACTCGTTCATCGTCGCCCTGGTGTTGTTCACCCTCGGCTCGATCTACGCGATCTACGAAGGTATCCACAAGGTTCAACACCCCGAGGAACTCAGCTCCCCGATCATCGCGATCCTCATCCTGCTGATCGCCATCGGACTCGAGAGCTACAGCTTCATGACCGCGGTCAAGGAATCGCGGCCGCTGAAGGGCACGACCAGCTGGTGGCGGTTCATCCAGACCTCGCGCAGTCCCGAGCTGCCGGTGGTCCTGCTGGAGGACACCGGCGCGCTGATCGGTCTGCTGTTCGCCTTCGCGGGCGTCGGCCTGACCATGGCCACCGACGATCCGGTGTGGGACGCCCTGGGCACGCTGGCCATCGGCATTCTGCTCGGCGTCATCGCGATCATCCTCATCATCGAAATGCAGAGCCTGCTGATCGGCGAGGGCGCGACGCCCGAGGAAGAACGGCAGATCCGGTCGAATCTGGTGGACGGGCATCGCATCGAGCGGGTGATCCACCTGAAGACGCAGTACCTCGGGCCCGAGGAGATCCTGGTCGCCGCCAAACTGGGCTTCACCCGAGGACTGGATATCGGCCAGATCGCCAATGCCATCGATGAGGCCGAATCGCGGGTGCGCGACGCCGTGCCCGCCGCCCGGGTGATCTACCTCGAACCGGATCTGTACCGGGAACAGGCGACGTAGGTCGAGCCCAGGTCAGCGCGGCTGCCCTTGCGGTGCGCGAAGCAGATCCAGCGGATCGGCGCGGATATCGAAGCGCGAACGCAGAATGTGGCGCGCGGCGTGCAGGCCGCTCATACCGTGAACCCCCGGTCCGGGCGGGGTGGACGACGAACACAGGAAGACGCCGGGAATCGGAGTGGCGTACGGGTTCCAGCGCGGTGCGGGGCGGAAAAGGAACTGGCGCAACGTCATCGCGCCCGCGGAGATATCGCCGCCGATGTAATTGGCGTTGTGCTCCGGCAGCTCGGCCGCGGTGTAGACGTGTTCGGCCAGGATGAGGTCGGTGAACCCTGGCGCGAAACGTTCGACCTGATCGATGACGGCGGCGCTCACATCGCGCGGTGATCCGTTGGGCACGTGGGCGTAGGTGTAGAACGTATGGCTGCCCGCCGGGGCGCGGGTCGAATCGACAACGCCCGGTTGGATGGCGAGCACGTAGGGCCGGTCGGCGTGGCGACCCGCCGCGACCGCCCGTTCGGCGGCCATGGCCTCGGCCCTGCTACCGATCAGGTGCAGGGTGCCCGCGCGGTCGCAGCCTTCGGCCGCCCAAGGCACCGGGCCGGAGAGCGCGAAATCCACCTTGCAGGCCGCACCGCCGTAACGGAAACGCCGCAATCGCTCGCTATAGCGGTCCGGTAGCCGGTGCCCGCCGATGCGGAGCAGTTCGGCGGGGGCCAGATCGAGCAGAATCGCGGGGGCGTCCGGGAATTCGTCGAGCGAGTCGATCCTGTGGTCGGTGTGCACCCGGCCACCGAGCCGTTCGAGTTCGGCGATCAGCGCATCCGGAATCGCCTGGCTGCCTCCGCGCGGCAATACCCAGCCGTCGGCGTGTGCCAGGGTTCCGAGCAGGATGGCGGCCCCCGCGGCGGGAATCGCGCGCGGCGGCGTGATCGCGTGGGTGGCGACGCCGGTCAGCAGCGCTGCCGCGATCTCGTCGTCGAACCGCAGATTCCACAGCGGCGTGCCCTGTTCGACGACACGGAGCCCGAAGCGCGCTGCGGTCAGCAGCTCGCGCGGCGGCCTGCGCAGATCCGACATCGCGACGCCGACGATGGCCTCCCAGTGCCGGACCATCGGCTCGAAGAGTCCGCGCCACGCCGCGCCGTCACGCCCGAGAGACTCGACTGTCCGATCGAGGTCGCGCCAGGCCAGTCCGGCCCGGCCGCCGTCGAGCGGATGCGCGTAGCTCACCTCCGGCGCCAGCAGTTCCACACCGTGCGCGGGCAGATCGAAGGCCAGGAAGAACGGTGACGCCGAGGCCATCGGATGCGCACCCGCGCACAGATCGTGACGGAATCCCGGCAACGTCAGCTCGGCGGTGCGCGACCCGCCGCCCGCGGTGGATTCGGCCTCGTAGACCTCCACCGCCAGCCCGGCCCGCGCCAGGATGACCGCCGCCGCCAAGCCGTTCGGTCCCGACCCGACCACCACCGCATCAGCCATGACCACACGCTACCGCCGGGCCGAGACGAACCAGCGCTAGTCGCCGGGCTCAGCGCCGACCGCGGCAAGCCATTCGGCGACAAGCATGGCGATGCGCTGCTCGCGCAGTTCCGGGCGCAACCTGGCACTGCGTTCGAGGGTCGCCAGTCCGTGCAGGGAACTCCAGGCGACTTCCGCGCGCGCGCCGAGCGCGGCGTCGTCGACGAACCGGCGGAACAGATCCTCGAAAACACCGAACGCGTCGCGCAGCGCCTGCGGCGCTTCCAAACCGAAGACGAGGTCGCTCGTCAGGACGAACATCGCGTCGTAGCGGGCCGGATGCGCCGCGGCGAAGTCCAGGTACGCGCGGGTGACGCGCTCGAACGCGGCGGCGGGGGTGGACGCGGCGGTCTCACCGACGCGCAGCGCGGCGGTGAGATCCACGATCCCCTGTTCGGCCACCGCCGCGACGATCGCGGCCTTGCCCGCGAAGTGGCTGTACAGGACGGGCTGGCTGTACTCGATGCGTTCGGCGAGGCGACGTACCGTCACCGCCTCCCAGCCCTGATCTTCCGCGAGCTCGCGCGCGGTATCGATGATCTGCTGGCGCCGTTCGGCGCGTTCACGTTCCTTACGGGTCTGGGCGGTCACACCAAATTCTAGCATCGCTAGACAATCTAACTCGGCTCAGTTACCGGGCGCGGCGCCATTGCCGTATCTCGCGGCAGCACCCTGTCTGTGGCCTGTGATCTATTGCATACGCCTCCAGGCACCGATGATTTCGCCCGGCACAGCCCGTCGACACCGACAAACAGATAGTGAAGGAGTCCCCCATGGCGACCACACCGCGCGGACCCGCGTCGTACTTCCCCTCCATCGAGGCCAAGTACGGCCGCACCATCGCCGAATGGAAATCCGCCATGACCGAATCGGGCCACACCACATTCAAGGATCTCGTCGCCTGGCTCAAGACCGAGCACGGATTCGGCCACGGCCATGCCAGCGCGATCACCCAGCATCATCTGAACCCCGAGAAGTGGTCTTCCTGAACATGATCCGCCCATGACATGTGCGGCGAGGGGGTCCCTGCCGGGTGCGTGTCCGACCGCGCGCGGGCTGTCTTGCGGCGAAGCTAGACGTCGGTGGAGAAGCGGATGCCGCCGTCCGGGATTTCCACACCGGGCCAGACGCGGGCGCCGCGCAGGAGTTCGCAGCGGGCGCCGATATTCGCGCCGTCACCGATGACGCCGTCGCGCACCAGGGCTCGGGGACCGATACGGGCGCCGAAGCCGATGATGGAGCGCTCGACGGTCGCGCCCGCCTCGATGATCGCGCCGTCGAAGATGACGGCGCCGTCCAGCCGCGCGCCCGCGCCGATCTCCGCACCGCGCCCGACGACGGTGCCGCCGATGAGCAGGGCGCCGGGGGCGACGCCCGCGCCGGGATGGACGAGGGATTCTCCACGCTGGCCGGGCAGCGCGGGCGACGGCGCGATGCCGCGGACCAGATCGGCCGAACCGCGCACGAAATCCTCGGGGGTGCCCATATCGCGCCAGTAGGACGAATCGACGTGCCCCTGGACGCGGGCGCCCTCGGCGAGCAGCGCGGGGAAGACCTCGCGCTCCACCGAGACCGGGCGGCCCGTCGGGATCTTCTCGATGTACTCGCGGCGGAAGACATAACAACCGGCGTTGATCTGGTCGGTCGGCGGATCCTGGGTCTTCTCCAGGAACGCGGTGACCCGGCCGTCGGCGTCGGTCGGCACGCAGCCGAATGCCCGCGGATCGCTGACCCGCACCAAGTGCAGGGTGACGTCGGCGTTGGTCGACTCGTGGGTGTCGAGGATCGCGCCCAGTTCGGTGCCGCCGAGCACATCGCCGTTGAAAACCATCACGGTGTCCCCGCGCAGCTTGGGCAGCACATTGCGAATGCCGCCGCCGGTGCCGAGCGGCTCGGATTCGGTGACGTACTCCAGTTCGAGGCCCAGATCGGAACCGTCGCCGAAATATTCCTCGAAGACTTCCGCCTTGAACGAGGTGCCGAGCACCACGTGCGTGATTCCGGCCTCGGCGATCCGCGCGAGCAGGTGGGTGAGGAATGGCAGTCCCGCGGTGGGCAGCATCGGCTTGGGCGCCGACAGGGTCAGCGGACGAAGCCGCGTTCCCTGGCCGCCGACCAGAATCACGGCCTCGGTGCCTGCATGTCCTGCCATCAACTTCCCCTGTTCACAGTGGATTGTTCCCGCGCGCCCCCCGTCTCCGGTCAGCCGCGCGCCTGCTGTCGCAGCGCAGATCGAACCGCAATCCGGGAGCGAATGGCAAGTCCGGCCCGCAACGCGAGCCGCAGCGGCGCCTGCCACCAGTGCGGATGCCGGTCGGCCTGGAACCGGTACGCGCTCGCGTGATGCGCCGGCAGCATCAACTCGGGGTGACGGCTGGCGGCATGGCCTTGGGCGTGGGTGACCTCGGCGGACGGTACGAAGACATTGTGCCAACCCGCCTTGCCCATGCGGTCGCCGAAGTCGACGTCCTCCATGTACATGAAGTAGCGCGAGTCGAAGCCGTCGATGGCGTCGAAGGCGTCGCGGCGTACCAGCAGGCAGGAGCCCGAGAGCCAGCCGACGGTGCGTTCGGCGATCTGCTCGTTGTCCTGGCGGTAGCGCTGGGTCCACGGATTTCCCGGCCAGACGGTACCGAGGATCGCGTGACCAGCACCGTCGAGCAGTCCGGGCACCGAACGCGCCGACGGGTAGACGCTGCCGTCCGGATCGAGCACCATCGGCCCGATCGCGCCCGCGCGCGGCCAGCGTTCGGCGGCGGCCAGCAATTCGTCGATGGAATCGGTGCCCCACCGGATATCCGGATTGGCGATCACGACGAATTCGATATCCGGATCGATTTCGGCGACGGCGCGATTGATGGCGCCGCCGTATCCGAGATTGCCCCCGGTCCGCAGCAGCCGCACATGCGAGTTGGCTTCGGCCGCCAGCTCGGGCACCCCGTCGACCGACCCGTTGTCGGCCAGGATCACCTGCGGTTTCTCACTGGTGGCGTGAGCTAGCGTGGTGATGAAATGCTCGAGATGCTCGCCCGGCGAATAGGTCACCGTGACGACCGCGATGCGGCCGGGGGACGCTGAAGACGCGGAATCGGACACTGGGTTGTCGGTTCGCTCGCTGCGCTCACTCACGACCGCCCAGCCTAGTCGGATCCGCTTCGCGGCGCGGCCCCCGGTGTGAATCCCCGGCGACATTCCCGCGGGTGTGATCCGCCGCGGTCGCGGGATCATCGAAATCGACAAGGGCGGAGCAGGTCTCGCTCGCGCGGCGCTCAGCGATCGGCGAGCGCGGCACGCAGGGCCGCCCGCCACGGACGAAACGGCGTCAGCCCGGCCGCTACCCACGACCGGTCCGACAACACCGAATAGGCCGGGCGCCGAGCAGGTCTCGGGAAGGCGGTGGAATCGCACGGCCGCACCCGATCCGGATCGGCGCCGATCTCCTCGAAGACGGCGCGAGCCAGCTCGAACCAGGTGGCCCGTCCCGTGTTCGTGGCGTGCAGCAGGCGGGGCGCGGCGGGGCGGTTCGCCAATTCCAGCAGGCCCGCGGCGAGGTCGACGGCGTAGGTCGGCGAGCCGAGTTGGTCGTCGACCACGTCGACGGTGTCGCGCTCGCGTTCGAGCCGGAGCATGGTAGCGACGAAATCGCCGTCATGGCCCCGATACACCCAGGCCGTGCGTACCACCTGCGCGTCGGTCGCCTGTTCGAGGACGGCCAGCTCCCCCGCGAGTTTCGACCGCCCGTACACCGTGGTGGGCCCCGTCGCGTCCGCTGTGTCATAGGGCCGATCGTGGGTACCCGGGAAAACGTAATCGGTGGACAGGTGAATCAATCGGGCTCCCACCCGCGCGCACTCGGCGGCGAGTACGGCGGGGCCGGTGCCGTTGGCCGCGAATGCCGCGTCCGGCTCGGATTCGGCCCGGTCCACCGCGGTGTAGGCGGCGCAGTTGAGGACGACGTCGCCGGGCTCGATGATCGCGCGCACCGCGGCGGGGTCGGTGATGTCGAGGTCGGCGCGGCCGTATCCGCGGGCATCGGGGGCGAGGCGCAACAGCTCCCCGCCCACCTGTCCACCGGCTCCAGTCACGACGAGACGGGCGGTCAACGGTGGGTTCGACACAGTCACGGGCGCAAGTCTGGCACGCCGGGACCGCGGCGGTTGAGCCGTACCGAGGTAGCCGTTGGTTAGCCTGGAGCGTATGTTCCGGGGGACAGTTGCCACCGGAGCGGGCGGGGGGCAGCCGGAGGCGGGGCCGGTCGGGTGGATGACGCCGCTTCGTTCCCACGGCATGCCGCGACCGGATTCCATCGAGTTCGTCGAGAGGATGCGGGAGTTGAGTCGATGAGCGGGTCGGTTCCATCGCGATCGTCCGGAGCCGGCGGCCCGGGAACTTTCGGGCCGGTGCAGATCATCGTCGCGATGCTGGCCGCGCTCGTCGTGGTCGTCACCGGCTTCGCCTGGCACAGCGTCGACGCGCTGATCTCCAATATCGAGCGCATAGGCGACCTCGGCCTCGGTGGCACCCGCGACGGCGCCGTCGACATTCTGCTGGTCGGGGTCGACAGTCGCACCGACGCGCACGGCAACGCGCTGACCCAGGCCGAACGCGCCATGTTGCACGCGGGTGACGAGGTCGGCACCAACACCGACACCATCGTGCTGGTGCGCGTTCCCAACGACGGACGGTCCGCGACCGCCATCTCCCTGCCCCGCGACTCCTATGTCGACATACCGGGATTCGGCAAGGGCAAGATCAATTCGGCCTACGGCGCGACCAAGGAAGCCGAACGGTTGAAGCTGGTCGACAAGGGCCTGTCCGACGCCGAGGTCGAGAAGCAGTCGACGAAAGCCGGGCGCAAGGCGCTGATCACCACGGTGGCCAATCTGACCGGGATCACCGTCGACCATTACGCCGAGGTCAGCCTGCTCGGATTCGTCCTGCTCACCGAAGCCGTCGGCGGCGTCGACGTGTGCCTGAACAATCCGGTCGACGAGTGGATGTCCGGCGCGGACTTCCCCGCGGGACGGCAGAAGCTGGACGGACCGCAGGCACTGAGCTTCGTGCGCCAGCGTCATGATCTGGAACGCGGCGACCTCGACCGCATCGTGCGCCAGCAGGTTTTCATGGCCCAACTGGTCGGGCAGGTGCTGAGCGCGAAAACCCTCGCCAGTCCCGCCCGGCTCAGCCAGCTCAGCGAGGCGGTCGGCCGCACCGTGGTCCTGGACGAGGACTGGGATGTGCTGACCTTCCTGCAACAGCTGAAGGATCTGTCCGGCGGACAGGTGAAGTTCGAAACGATTCCGGTGGCCGATCTCAACGGCACCACCGGGGACGGCGAATCGGTGGTGCGGGTCGACCCGAAATCGGTGAAGTCCTACGTGGCTTCGCTGGTCGGCGAGTCGAGCGCCGAATCCGAACCGCCGCCCGTGAATCCGAACGGTGTGACGGTCAGCGTCTTCAACGCCAGCGGTATCGCGGGACTGGCGGGCAAGGTGTCGCAGGCACTGAGCGCCAAGGGTTTCCGGGAGGGCACGGTCTCCAACTACTCCGGGCGCAGTGCGACGAGCAGCCGAGTGCTCGCCGCGGATACCTCCGATCCCGGCGCGAAGGCGGTGGCGCAGACACTCGGCGGACTCACGGTGGTCGAGGACGAGACGATGTCATCGGGTTCGGTCGGCGTCGTGTTGGCGAGCGACTATTCTGGTCCGGGCTCGGCGGCGAGTTCCATGTTCGATCTCTCCGGAACCTCATCCTCCGCGACGCCGGTTCCCCCCGCCCCACCGATAGACGCAGGCCAGAACGGACCGAAATGCGTGAATTGACCACCCTCCCCGCCGACGATCGCGACTTCGAGAATGCGTGATCTCGACCGGGCGCTCACCCTCACCGAGGCCGTCCTCGATCCGATCCTGGCCCGCGATCCGGCAGGTCCGCGTGTCACGTACTACGACGACGCGACCGGCGCGCGCATCGAGCTGTCCGGGCTCACGCTGGCGAACTGGGCCGCCAAGACCGGCAACCTGATTCGCGACGAATTCGGTCTGAGCCCCGGCGCGCGCGTCGCCGTCCTGCTGCCGGCGCACTGGCAGACCGCCGCCGTCCTGCTCGGCTGCTGGTGGGCCGGGACCGAGGTGGTACTGCGCCCCGATCCGGACGCCGACCTGGCCTTGGTCACCGCCGATCGCCTCGATGACGTCGACGGCGTCCCCGAGGTCGCCGCACTGTCCCTGGACCCCATGGGCGGCCCGGTGCGCGACCTGCCCCTCGGGATCACCGATTTCGCCACCGCCGTCCGCGTCCACGGCGACCAGTTCCATCCGCGCGGCGCGGGCGTCGCACTGGACGGCATGCCCGTCTCGGAGGTTCTCGCGGAGGCCAGGAAATCCGCGCTGCGGCAGGGGTTCGCCGACAGCGACCGGGTGCTGTCGAGCACGACGTGGGAGACCCCGGCCGAACTGATCGACGGGTTCGTCTCGGTTCTCGCCGTGGGTGCGTCCCTCGTGCAGGTCGTCAACCCCGATCCCGCGGTCAGGGATCGTCGCATCGCCTCGGAGCGGGTCACCGCGCAGCGCGGGTAGGTAGCTTTCCACCGGTTGCCGACGTCATCTTCCGGGTCCGACCACCGAACCCGGAAGTCCTACCCGGGTATAGGTCGGGCATCCGACCGGGGGACGTTCCCCCGCCGGAACCGAGCCCGTACCGTGGTGGATATCACACAACGACGAGGTCGGTGGTACATGAAGCCGCAGTATTGGTTCCGTTGGCTGTCTCAGCAGGGCACACCCCGCCTGGTGCTGCGCACCCAAGCCCGCCGCGGCGACCCGTTCGCCATCCTCATGGGCGGACCGGACGGCATCGATGACCCCTACCCGCTCATCGAGGAACTCCGCGGCAACGACAGGCTGGTGCGCACCCGCTTGTCCTGGGCGGTGTTCGACCACGAACTGATCCGAGCGATCCTGCGCGACAGCCGTTTCGGGGTACGCACGCCAGAGAGTTTCGATATCCCCAAACCACTGCGGCGGCTCTCGCACCGCTTCCCGCTACCGCCCAATCCCGTCGAACCGCCGTCGATGCTCGTCATCGACCCGCCCGAGCACACGGCCATGCGCAAACCCGTCGCCTCCGCGTTCACCCCGCGAGCCATCGCCAAACTCCGCGACCGGGTCGAGACGGTGACCGAGGAATTACTCGACGCGCTGCCATCGAACGGCACGGCCGACCTCGTCTCCGCGTTCGCCGCCCAGGTTCCGATCGCGATCATCTCCGAAATGCTCGGCTTCCCGGACCGGGACCGCGACCTGTTCCTCGGCTGGGGCGACCGGATGACGCCGCTGCTCGATATCGGGATCTCGTGGCGGACACATCGTCGCGCGCTGAAATCCATGGAGGGGATGAACGAATACCTCGACGCCCATATCGCGCGACTGCGGAACAACCCCGGTGACGACATCCTGAGCGCACTGGTCAGCGCGGGAGAACTCGATGATCAAGCCCTCAAGGCCACCGCGAGCCTGCTGATGGGCGCGGGGTTCGAGACCACAGTCAATCTCATCGGCAACGGCGTCGTCCAATTGCTGGCCAACCCCGACCAACTCGACCGGTTACGCGCCGAACCCGACCTGTGGCCGAACGCCGTGGAAGAGGTGCTCCGCATCGATTCACCGGTCCAGACCACCGCGAGAACCGCGCTGGAGGATCTGGAACTCGACGGCATCCAGCTCCGACGGGGTCACACCGTCGTGCTGTCGCTCGCGGGCGCCAATCGCGATCCCCTGGTGTTCCCCGACCCGGCCCGCTTCGATGTCACCCGGGCCAATGCCAAGGAGCACCTGTCCTTCAGCAACGGCATCCACGTCTGCCTCGGGGCCAGCCTCGCCCGCATGGAAGGCGTCTACGCGTTGCGCGCACTGTTCGAGCGGTTTCCCGATCTCGCCCTCGACGGCACGCCACGGCGCCGCCGACTGTTCACCCTGCACGGCTACGAACGCATGCCGGTCCGGCTCGGGCGCGCGGCGCACGCGAAAGAACCGACCTCCGTCTGATTCGCGGCGGCTCAGCTGAAGCCGACGGCCTGGTCACCCCACGCGATATGAAGGTCGGCGTGTGGATTCTCGACCACCCGATCGGCAGTGTCGATCACCAGCGTGGTGCGGGTGGCCGGGCGATACGGCGGCCAGTGTTTGGAACCGTCGAGCGCGGCGGGCACACCGTGGGTGGCGAAGGCCAGCCAGCGCCGCATCATCCGACCGGAGACGTCGGTGGCCGCCTTGCGTCCGCCCAGCCAGAATGTCGGATCGTGGTTCAACGTTCCGAAATTGCCGAATACATAGGGCAATTCGGTGGCATGGCCCGCGCCGACACGGGCCGCGCGCAGCATGGGGGTGGCGTGGTCGAATCGGTAGGCCCAGGTCGGCGAATGTTCGGCGTGTCCGTCGGCCACCCAGTGCGCGGGCATGCGGAACGCCGCGTCGGTCGACATGGCGAGCGCACCCCTGGTCTTGGCGAGATCCGGGTAGGCGGAGGTGATTTCGGCGATCCGCTCGGCCGACATCCCGGGGTGGCTCGCGGCCACATCCTGCAACATCAGGTTCACCGCGTCGGGCGTGACCGGCATGATGGGCGAACGGAACACCCGGAACAGCGAAGCCTCGTCCTTGTTCGTGCCGATGATCAGCGGCACGCGGTGCGAACGCCCGGCCTGGAACCTGGCGATCGGATAGGTCGGCAGTAGATCGCCGTCGACGACCGGCGCCGCCGCCAGTCTGCCCGGTTCCGCGAGCGGCACCTCGTCCAGCAGCACGCCTGCCACCCGCACGATCCGTTCGATCGGCATATCGTTCAATTCCAGCGCCCGCGACGGGGGCAGCTCCATCATCTCCAGGAATCGCCGCGCCACACCGGCGGCCCGTTCCTGGCCGAAAACCGTTGTGGCGGGTGGGCTCTGAGCGATGGCCCGGTGGAAGAGCCCCGCCGCGCGCGGAGAGGTGAGCAGCGCCGTCACGCAGCCGCCGCCGGAGGATTCGCCGAACAGCGTCACATTGCCGGGATCGCCACCGAAGGCGGCGATATTGTCGCGCACCCATTCCAACGCGGCGATCTGATCGTGCAACCCGAGGTTGGGGACGAAGCCGTGGAACAACGAGGACAGGTCGAGGAATCCCAGTGCGCCGAGCCGGTAGTTGACCCCGACCACCACGACATCACCGATTTCGGCCAATTTGCGTCCGTCGTAGACCGCCTGGGCCGCGGTGCCGAGGCAGTAGGCCCCGCCGTGCAACCAGACCAAGACGGGCCGTGGTTCGCCGTGCTCGTTCGCCAGACCGCGCGGCGCCCACACATTCACCCACAGACAGTCCTCGCCCATCCGCAGCTCCGAGTCGACGGGCACCATGGCGCCCATCGTTTGCGGGGCGATATCGCCGAAGGTCGCGCATTCGCGGATGCCGTCCCATCGCGGCGGCGGCGACGGCGGACGGAACCGTCCGGTTCCGGTGACAGGCGCGCCGTAGGGGATGCTGCGCCAGACGGCGACCGGCCCGTCGAGGAAACCTCGAACGCTGCCGTACTCGGTGCGCACTACGAGCGCGTCACCATGATCGCCGCCGTGCTGGGCTGTGCGGTGGGTGACTCGGCCCGAGCTCGGCTCACTGTGCTCGCTCATCTTCCGCACCTCCTGCCCCGACCCGTCAGTGCGCTGGACAGTTGCTACTCCAGGGTCGGCACTTCATGATCTTTATTCGAGAGTACGTCCCCGATCCCGGCTCAGCAGGTGAGACGCGGTTTTCGACACCGACGCGATACGCTGGCCCCATGCCGAGCTATGCCTTTCGGTGCCGCAGTTGCGGTGACACCTTCGAAGTGAACCGTCCCATGGCGCAATCGTCGGATCCCGCTGTCTGCCCGCACGGACACGACGACACCGTCAAATTGCTCACCACATTCGCCACGGTCAGCCGGGGCGGCGGGGGTACGCCAGCGCCTTCCCCCGCACCGACGCCCTCGGGCGGCGGTTGCTGCGGCGGCGGCTGCTGCGCCTGATCTCACCCGCACACGCGCCGTGGCGTGCGGGCGGTGTCAACGTGGCCGGAGTCACTGTCGGGGGCCGCACGGCGGATTCACCACACCGTGGCCACGCGGCGACTCAGCCGCTGCGCTCGCTGTCATGACGATCGACATGGCCCAGGTCGCGCTCGGGCGCGACTCGGTCGCGCACGCGCTGCTTGAGCACCGAGATATCCGGGAACCCGCCGTCGGCTTTGCGCTCCCACACCTGCTCGTCGTCGACCGTGATGCGGAAGACCCCGCCGGTGCCCGGTATCAGCGCGACCTCGCCCAGATCGGTGCCGAACGTGCTGAGCAGTTCCTGGGCCATCCAGCTCGCCCGCAGCAGCCAGCGACACTGGGTGCAGTATTCGATCGCGATACGCGCCATGCGCCGACGGTACCGTTCACGGCTCGATCACGCCGTCGAGGTAGACCCACGCCCCGTCCTCGCGAACGAATCGGCTGACCTCGTGCAGCGATCCGCGCACGCCGTCCGCGCGATAGTGCGCGACGAATTCGACGGTTCCCGCGTCGTCGAACGGACCGCCGCGCTCCGAGCGCACGATGTCCAGGTACAGCCAGCGCTGATCCGGGTCGAGATCGAGATCGCGCGGACGCCGCGTCGAATGCCACGACCGCAGCAGGTAGTCGACGTCGCCGACCGCGAAAGCCGTATAGCGCGAACGCATCAGCGCCTCGGCGGAAGGTGCGGACCGCTGCCCCGCGAGCACCGGTCCGCAGCATTCGTCGAAGGGTTCACCCCTGCGGCACGGACATGGTTGCGACTGGGTCATGCACCGATTCTCGCCGGTCGGCGCGGTGGGGGTGGTCGCGGGGAGTCCATCGTCTACCACGTCACGGATACGGAGATCGCGATCGTGCGAGTAGGCCGCCACTACGCCGACTGAATGTGTCGCCTGCTCTGCGCCGACCGTCGCTTCGCCGATCAGCGGCGTAGGTATCAGCGGCGAGGCATCAGCGGCGTAGGCATCGGCGGCGTAGGCATCGGCGGCGTAGGCATCGGCGGCGTAGGCATCAGCGACTCTCGACCTTCGACAGCACGGCGGCGATGGCGGCGGACTGTTCACGCCACCGGCGCAACTCGGTGACGCTGGGCGCGAGCTCGTAATCGTGATGGTGGGCGGCACGTGAGAGCGCGGCCCAGACCGTCGCGACCTGTGCCGCGGTCTCGGGCCCCGCATAGCTGCGCAGCGCCAGTAACTGGGCACGCATCGGGCAGCGCATCAGCTCCGGCGCCAGCCGCGCCCACAACTCGTCCACCGACTGTTCGAGAGCCAGCCGCAGAATCCATGCCGTGGCGCGCGACCAGACCCCGCCCGCGTCGGTGACCTCACCGTCGAGTAACCGGTCGACCACGTCGAAACGCTCGGCCACCGTCGGCCGGGGCGCACGTGGTCGCGTCGACCGGCGCGGCGAGCCGGGACGACGCCCACGCCCGCCCCTGGCTTGGCGTGGCGCGTTCACCCGGTGCTCGGGCCGCGCGCGCCGGGCGATGTGCTCACCGCACCAGCCAGGCGATGAAACGTTCGGTGTCGGTGATCAATTCGCGCATGCTGCGGCCGATCGGCACATGCGCGCCCGCTGTCACATCCCGCAGTACGCTCACCAGCCACTTTCCGTCGCGCGCGAGGAATTCGTTGAGATCGTCCACGTTGTAGTCGACACCCATGACGGCGAGCGCCACCATCGCGCGGGTCGTGAAGGCCTCCTCGACATGGCGCTCCACCTCCCGGTGGTGCAGACCGGCGGTCAGCAGGTCGCGGCGTGCGCGGGACTGGCTCGCCGCTTCCACCGCGGACCGACAGCAGGTGGCGACCAATTCATCGGCGATCGCGCGGGGCAGTTGCGGGGTGCGCACGAGCGAGCGGGCATCGGCCAGGTAGCGGCGCACCGGATCGCTCGAGGTCCGCACCTCGACCACCGAACGCTCGCGGCGCTGGACTTCGAGGACGCAGGCGTCGAGTTGCATCCTGCGCACCGCCTCGGCCAGCCGCTCGTCATGGGTGAAGACGATCACCTGCCGGTTCCACGCGACCATGGCCAGCACCCTGGCCAGGCCGTCCACCTTGGCCGGGTCCATGGCCTGCACGGGATCATCGATCATCACGAACCGGAAAGGGCTTTCCTCGACCGTGGCGCGCGGCAGGAACAGCGACAGGCCAAGGGCGTGCAACTCGCCCTGGCTCATCACGCCGAGGGCTGCGCCGTCCACCTCGTCCACGGTGACATCGAGCAGGACGCGCCGCGCGGTTCCGGCGTTGCCCTGCAGGCGAATCGCGCCGAGTTCCACATTGCTCTGCTGGCGCAGGGTCCGCCAGATCCAGCGGGCCGTGGTCTCCAGCGGGGCCATCCGCTCACCGCGCAGTCCCGCGGTGGCGGATTTGAGCCAGTCCTCGGCGCGTTTGACCGTGCGCAGTTCGTTCGCGCGCACCGAGACTTCGCGGGCATTGTCCAGCCAGCCGGCCAAGCGCGGCACCAGCGGCGCCCAGACCTCATCGAGCCGATCGAGTTCCTTGCGGGTGCCCTGCTGCAACAACTCGAGTTCGTCGACGAGGCGGGTGTGGGCGGCGCGCAGCCGATCCGCCAGATCCGGACTGTATTCCGCGCCGGTCAGCGCCGCCCAGTCGTCCCAGGCGCGACGGACCGCGCTGGTGTCGACGGTCGGCGGACTGCTCGGATCGAAATCCAGTTCCTGCGGGACGTGATCGGCTAGCGCGCGGGCATCGCGTACCGCGCGGTTCAATTCGACGCGCGCGCTGGTCAGCGCGTCCACCCGGGCGGCGAGCCGTTCGATCGAGGCGTCCGCGTCCCTGGCCCAGACGGTGTCGAGCGCACCGCGTCCGCAGACCGGGCAGGCGCATTCGCCGACGGCGTCGACATGTTCGCGGGCCCGTCGCAGCAGTTCCAGCACCCGCAGGTCGGCCTCGGCGTCGGTGGTGGAACCGCGCGCGACCGCCGCGCCGCATTCCTCGAGGCGGGTGGCCGCCTCGTCGACCTGGGCGCTGGTCGGCAGGGTGAGCCGGACGATGGCGCGCAGTCCGTCCGGACCGATGGTGTCGCCGACCGCGCCGAAGATATGCCTGCCCACCGCGGCGAGATCGGGTTGCACCGGACGCAGCAGTCGCGCCATCCTGACCGCGCGATCGTCGGCGAGCTGCTCGAGCGCGCCGAGCAGCTCGAGACGTTCCTGCCGCGAATCACGTGCGGCGCGTTCCAATTCCAGGCGACGGGCACGCATCCGTTCCTGGGCCCTTGTCAATTCGTCCAGGCCGAGCAGTTGATGCAGCGCGTCGAACAGATCACTCGGTTTGCCGTCGACGAGTGCGCCGAGTTCGCTGTAGGACAGGAACGGCCGGTAGAGGTCGAGTACGGCCGCCCAGCGGGTGACATCGAAAGGCGCCGAGCCGGTTTCGTCATCGGAGGCGGCCGAGACCGAGGCCCTGCGCTCGGTCCACACGGCCTCGGACAGGTCCGCCTCGGCCGCCCACTCCTTGACGACGGTGAGCTCGGGTTCCGCACCGGCGGTGAGCAGATCCAGCTCGATGCGGGCCGACTCGCCCGCGTGCAGATTGCGCCAACCCTCGCGCCAGGCCGCCGATCGGCCGTCCCAGCGCCGATTTCCTCCGGTCAGCGCCAGTTCGGCGGCCTCGGCGAAACTCGATTTTCCGCTGCCGTTACGACCGACGACCAGCGTGAGGCCGGGACCGGGCGGCACCCGCAATGTCGTCTCCGGGCCGATCCCGCGGAATCCGCGCACTCGAATCGCTCGCAGGAAAACGCCCGCGGCGTCGAATTCGTCTGTCTCCCCGTGCGAATCACCACGGCCGAGCGATCCGGCCGACCCGAGAGACCACAGCACCGCCTCCGCGATATCCGGGGTGACGGCGGGATCTTCGGATAAGCGCCGGGCCACCACGTCGGGCAGGCGCGACGATACCTCCGTGGCCGGATCGGCCGCGGGATTCACGCGCATACGGAAACCCCTTCACCACCGATCCGCGGCCTGCCCTCGCGCCCGGTGTCCTCTGTCGAAAGCTGAGCGAAACGCTACCCGATGTGGTCGAGTTCGCCCACCGGGGTGCCGAATACAGCGGTGGTTCAAGAGTCCGAATCTGCCCGCGGGGATGGATATGGCCATCGAACACGCACGGCCGCGCTCGATGTCCACCCCTCGCCAGCCCCGGCGGGCAGCTCGATGTGTGTCACCCGATTCGGGCGGCCCGGACGGAGCCGAACAGAACAGGATGCCAGATATCGAGTCGGTAACGCAATACCGCACTCGATCTTCGGCACGATCGAATCCGCTGCGGGCGCAGCGGGTTCCGCAGGACGGATACGGGCGGTATCGGCGCTGTCGGTGGGCTGCGGTACAAATCCGGACGACAGCACCGAGGGGGTAATGCCGTGACCAACCGCCGACCGAAAGCCGCCCGATGACAGCACCGTGGACCGAAGCGCAGGTCGAGGCCCCCGCGCCGGTGGCGAGTGCGGGCCGCACACCGAATCCCGCCACCGCCCGGCAGCGGCGCGTTCGGGTCACGGCCGGACTGGAGGAACTCGATATCTGGCTCGGTGACCAGGTACGCACCGGCCTGGCCCAGGCCGACCGCTCCTATCGCGCGTTCGAGACCATCGCGGCCCGCATGGTGGACGCCCAGGCCCCCGCGGTGGCGGCCGTACTGCGTCAACTCCCGACCACCGTCGCCACCCGCGCCGACTGGCCGCAGATCATGCTCCGCGAATACGCCCGCCTGCACCTGCTGATCGCCGGACACCGTCGCCTCGACGAACTGCCCGAGGCGCTCGGCGCGAGTATCCGCACCCATATCGGCTATCCGACGCCCGCCGAATCGGTGCGCGCCGAAACCCCGCTGCGCGACCGATGGATGGTCCTCGGCAGTCGCGTCACCGAGGATGAGCGGCTCTACACCCGCCGCACCTGGCTCTACGGCAGGCATACCCACCGGGTCGCATTGCTGGTCGATCACTCCTTCGGATCCCCCGGTTTCACGAAAGACGTTCCGGCACCGGGCCTGATGGCCGACGCGTCGCTGCACTACTACCCCGCCGCCGCCCCGCTGCGCGCACTCTGGGGCGAACGCCACGGCCCCGACGAGCCGTTCACCACCGTGCCCCGCCCGGCGGCGACGGCTCCCGACGACGGCCACGCGGCAGCGACCACCGAGCGAGCCGGAGCGGTTTCGCTGGCCATGGACGCGCACGCGCGGGCGCTCGGGGCCGATCCCTGGTTGCGTTCCTGGCCGGTGCTGCTGCCCGACGTGATCCCGGTGGTGGACGAAAACGGTTGGCGGGTGGTCGATACCGAGGGCGGAACACTACCCGTCGCGGCGTCCGAACAACCGTGGCGGTTACTCGGCATTTCAGGCGGCCATCCCGTGACGCTCACCGCAGAGTGGACAGTCGAGGGCCTGATCCCGGTGTCGGCGTTCGTCGCGGGCGAGGTTCTCGACGTCAGCGGCGAACGCACGGCGATCCGCGCGGCGAATTCCGTTGCCGCAGCGGCGGGTAGCGGCGCGGACCTGACTTCGGTCGCCCTGCTCGGCACCGCGCGGCGCGCTCCCGATCCGGCCCGGCTCGCGCCGCCGGTGGCCTCGGCAGCCGCGAGACTGCGGACCGATCCGGCGCTGCTGCTGCTCGAATCGGCGGCACTGCGTGATGCGTTCGTACGGGGCGGGGCGACGGCCGGGGCCGGGGACGCGCCCGAGCCCGCGCCCGAGGACTCCAGGCGGCGGCTGCCCGATGCCGCGGCGCGGCGCCTCGCGGACATGCTGCGCGACAAATCGGACTTCCTGCCGGAATGGTTCGATGCGGCGGAACCGCACGATTTTCGCGCGCCGGACGCGTTGTGCGCGCTGCTGCTCGAACAGGCCGCGGCGAGCTCGCCGTGGCGAACGCCGCTGCTGCGATTGGCGGGCAGTCGCGGGAAGTGGCTCGGGGCACGACACCCACAGTGGCGCACACTCGCCTGGCCCGAGAGCGCCGACGTCGAACGCGAGGAGGATACGTGGCGCTACGGCGGTCCACAGGCCCGCAGGAATTGGCTGGCGCGGTTGCGCGCCCACGACCCGGCGGCGGCGCGCGAGGCGCTGATCGAGGTGTGGCCCAAGGAATCGGGGCCGTTGCGGGCCGAATTGCTGGCGACGCTCGAACACGCGATCTCGGCGGCCGACGAATCCCTGCTGGAATCGGCGCTGGACGACCGCCGCGCCGATGTGCGCCGCACCGCCGCCGGGCTGCTCGCGCTACTCCAGGATTCCGCGTTCGCCCGGCGCATGACCGCCAGGGTGGCGGCATGGATCCGGCCCGTCCGGCTGTCCACCGGCGCGGGTGAGCTCCGCACGCACCTGGTGATCGAACTCCCCGATCCCCTCGATGCCGCAGCCAAGCGCGACGGCGTCCTCGACCGAGGCGTCGAATTCGCCTACCGCTGGAGCGGAGCTCCCGATGTGGTGGCCGGACGCCTGCGTCAACTCGTCGCCGCGACACCGCTGCGCTATTGGCAGCGCGGGATCGCGGCGGCGCAGCCGGACGCGCCGGAACTCGACCCCGAACAGCTGACCAGGATCGGCGTCGACGACCGGTTCCGGCAGCCGCTGTTCGACGGCTGGGTGGATGCCGCGCTGGCGCAGGGTGATGCGCGATGGGCGCGGGCGTTGTTCGAGGCGGGGGTGCCCTCCGACGCCGCGCTGCTGCGACGGCGGGAACTGTTCGCCCTGCTGCCCATCGAGGACAGGACGCGCCATCTGCTGCGGCTCGACGGGTCGTGGCTGTCCGAAATCGAGGCGCTGCTGCCCGCCATGGGTCATCCGTGGCCGGATGCCGTCGCCCGCCATGTGATCCTGCTGCTGGCCGACCGCGCCCGCATCGCGGCGCAGCACGCGGGCACGCACGGCGCGGGCCCGGCCGCGCATCGCTCGCTGCTCACCACCGCCGCCGTTCACCTACCGGTCACGGCCGCGCCCGCGATCGGCGCGGTGGCGCGCCGCTGCGACGATCCCGCCTGGGAGCGGGCCTTCGACCGGCTCGCCCACGACCTCACCCACCGCTCGATGATGCTCGAGGAGTTGCAGTGACGACCACCGACCCCGCCCCCGGCCTGCTGCGCCCACACGCCGAACAGGCGTACGCCGACGAACTGCGCGCCCTGGCCTCGGC
Organism: Nocardia sp. NPDC005366; assembly: GCF_040606855.1. Lineage (NCBI taxonomy): Bacteria > Bacillati > Actinomycetota > Actinomycetes > Mycobacteriales > Nocardiaceae > Nocardia > Nocardia sp. NPDC005366. Next base: position 11,816 of record NZ_JBEXFQ010000041.1, on the reverse strand, counting down.
CGACGAACGGCCGCGTCCGCCGTCATGGCGGCTGTCTCCGTGGGCGGTCGTCACCTATCTGCTCGGCGGCACGCTGGACGACGGCACGGTGATCACCCCGAAATATGTCGGACCGCGCCGACTCGTCGAGGTGGCCGTCGCGACACTGGCCACCGACCGCGCACTCCTGCTGCTCGGCGTCCCGGGGACCGCCAAGACCTGGGTGTCCGAACACCTTTCGGCCGCGATCAGCGGCGCGTCGACTCTGCTGGTGCAGGGCACCTCCGGCACGGCGGAGGAATCGATCCGCTACGGCTGGAATTACGCGCGGCTGCTGGCCGAGGGGCCGAGCGACGGCGCGTTGGTCCCGTCGCCGGTGATGACCGCGATGCGGACCGGCGCGATCGCCCGTATCGAAGAACTCACCCGCATTCCCTCGGACGTGCAGGACGCGCTCATCACGGTGCTGTCGGAGAAAACCCTGCCGATACCGGAACTGGGTACGGAAGTGCAGGCCGCGAAGGGTTTCAACGTCATCGCCACGGCCAACGATCGCGATCGCGGCGTGAACGAGCTGTCCTCCGCACTGCGCCGCCGGTTCAATACCGTGGTGCTGCCGCTGCCCGGTAACGAGGACGACGAGGTCGCGATCGTGGTGCGCCGCGTCGAACAACTCGGTGCCGCACTCGAATTGCCCTCGGTCCCCGCCGCGGCCGATGAGGTGCGGCGGGTGGTGCGGGTCTTCCGTGAACTGCGCTCCGGCCTCACCGCCGACGGTCGTACCAAACTCAAATCCCCGTCGGGCACGCTGTCCACCGCCGAGGCGATCTCGGTGATCACCAGCGGCATCGCGCTGTCCGCGCATTTCGGCGACGGCACCCTGCGTCCGCACGATATCGCGGGTGCTGTGCTCGGATCGGTCATCAAGGATCCGGTCGCCGACCGCGTCGTCTGGACCGAATATCTCGAGGCCGTCGTGCGCGAGCGCCCCGAGTGGTCGGATTTCTACCGGGCGTGCCGCGAGGTGACGGGGTGAGCAGGGCGGGTAGACGCGAATCCGTCGCGCACTCGCGTCGCGCGGGTCGACGACTCGGAACCGGGTGAGCCTGTGAGTACTGCTGGCAACTCGACTCCCGAGGCCGTGACCAGGGTTTTCGGCATCAGGCATCACGGACCGGGTTCGGCGCGCTCGTTACGTCTGGCCCTGGAGAGGTTCACCCCCGACACGATCCTGATCGAGGGCCCGGCCGACGCGGATCCCCTGGTCGGATTCGTCGACGCGGACGGGATGCGACCGCCGGTCGCGCTGCTCGCCTACGTTCCCGACACTCCGGCCCGCGCGGCCTTCTGGCCCTATGCCGCGTTCTCCCCCGAGTGGCAGGCCATGCGCTACGCCGCCGAATTCGATGTGCCCGTACGCTTCTGCGATCTGCCCGCCGCCGCCGTGCTCGCCGCCGCCGAGGAGGGCGGCGAATCCGGTGACCCGCTGGCCGAATTGGCAGCCGCCGCAGGCTATGACGACGCCGAACGCTGGTGGGACGCGGTGGTCGAATCCAGCCCCGACGCCACCGCTTTCGACGCCATCACCGAAGCCATGGGCGCACTGCGCGAATCGCGGGAAACCGAGGAACCCGCCGCCGCGGCGGTATCGCCGGTATCGGCCGTGGTCGACGCGCACACGTTGCGCCGCGAGGCCTTCATGCGCCAGACCATGCGCAAGGCGCTCAAGGCGGGGGCCCGACGTCTTGCCGTCGTGTGCGGGGCCTGGCACGCGCCCGCGCTGGCGGGACCGCTCGGTCCCGCCGCACCTGACCTGCGGCTGCTCAAGGGGATGCCGAAGGTCAAGGCCACCGTGACCTGGGTGCCGTGGACGCATTCGCGATTGTCGGCGGCATCCGGCTACGGCGCGGGTATCACCTCGCCCGGCTGGTATCACCACCTGTTCACCGAAACCGAGCAGCCGATCGCACGCTGGCTGACCAAAGTGGCCGCGGTATTGCGGGCCAACGATCTGCCGGTCTCCAGCGCGCACGTCATCGAGGCCGTGCGCCTCGCCGAAACCCTTGCCACGCTGCGTACCCGCCCGCTGGCCGGACTATCCGAGGTGACCGAGGCCGTCAGGTCGGTGCTGTGCGGGGGCGACGAGACGATGGTGCGGGTCGTCGTCGCCGAGTTGGTGGTGGGCGAGGCGCTCGGCGCGGTACCCGAGGGGGTGCCGACGGTGCCGCTCGACGCCGACCTGCGGGCCAGGATACGAACCCTGCGCATGAAACAGGAGCCGACGTCGAAGACGCTCGACCTGGATCTGCGCAAGGACAGGGAACTCGAACGGTCCCGGCTGCTGCACCGGCTGCGTCTGCTCGGCATCGACTGGGGCACACCGATCACCGGCGAAGTGCGGAATACGGGCACCTTCCGGGAGAGCTGGCGACTGAAATGGCGGCCCGAATTCGCCGTCGCGGTCATCGAGGCCTCGCGCTGGGGTTCCACGCTGCGCATCGCCGCGGAGACGAAGATCCTCGACACCGCGCGACGCCAGGAGATCGGCCTGGCCGATCTCACCGACGCGCTCGATCTCGCCCTGCTCGCCGATCTCGGTGACGCCACCGCCGGACTCATCGCCCGCCTGGAATCGGTCGCCGCACTCGACCACGACGTCACGCACCTGCTGGCGGCGCTGCCAGGGCTGACCAAGACCTTGCGCTACGGCGATGTGCGCGGCACCGACACCAAGGCGCTCGGCCACGTCGCCGACGGGTTGCTCGTGCGTGTCTGCGCCGGATTGCCCGGCGCGGTCACCGGTCTCGACACCGACGCGGCCGAACAGTTGCGCGGTCTGCTCGACGCGGCGCATACCGCCGTCCACACCCGCGACGACGCCTGGGCCACCGCGCAATGGCTGGCCGCGCTCGGCCGATTGGCCGAGCGCGCCGACGTGCACGGCGCGCTCGTCGGGCGCGCGGTCCGGTTGATGAGCGATGCCGGTGTCATCGACGAGGAACAGGCCGCTAGACGTCTGTCCGCGGCACTGTCGATCGGCAATACTGCCGCGGCCAAGGCCGCCTGGATCGACGGTTTCCTCGGCGGTCGCGGGCTGCTGCTCGTGCACGATCGGGAACTGTTGCACCTCATCGACGGGTGGCTGGCAAGTCTGGCCGAGGACCAGTTCGTCGAAACGCTTCCGCTGTTGCGCCGCACCTTCGGCGCGTTCGAATCCGGGGAACGCCGCGCCATCGGCAAAGCCGTGCGCGACTCCGGACCGGGGACCGCCGCCACCGCGCCCGCCGTCGACGCGGCGCGCGGCCTGCTCGCCATGCGCACCGTCGCCGATATTCTGGGGGTCAGCTCGTGACCGATGAAACACAGTCAAGGCGTTGGCGTTTGGTACTCGGAGGCGCGGCCGAACCGGAACTCGGCGGGCTGGGCTCGGCCGAGGACGCGGCCATGGATCGCGCCATGGGCGGTCTGTACGACTCCGGTGACGACGCCACGACCGGGAAGCGCTCGGCCGGTCTGGGTGGTTCCGCGCCCAGGGTCGCGCGCTGGCTCGGCGATATCCGCGCCTACTTTCCGTCGACGGTGGTCGAGGTGATGCAGCGCGACGCGGTCGAACGGCTGAATCTGACGCAGTTGCTGCTGGAACCGGAACTGCTCGAGGCGGTGGAACCCGACGTGCACCTGGTAGGCACCCTGCTCAGCCTCAACAAGGTGATGCCGGAGACCACCAAGGCGACCGCCCGCACGGTGGTCGAACGGGTGGTACGCGAGATCGAGCAGCGCATCGCCACGCAGACAAGGGCCGCCGTCTCGGGCGCGCTCAATCGCGCCGCCCGCATCGCCAGGCCGCGCCCGCGCGATATCGACTGGGACCGCACCATCCGCAAGAACCTCGCGCACTATCTGCCGGAGCATCGCACGGTGGTTCCGCAACGTCTGGTCGGTTACGGGCGCAAGGCCCAGGCCGTGCGCCGGGATGTGGTGCTCGCCATCGACCAATCCGGTTCGATGGCGGCCAGTGTCGTCTACGCCTCGGTTTTCGGTGCGGTGCTCGCCTCCATGCGCACCCTCGAAACCTGGCTGGTCGTCTTCGATACCGAGGTCGTCGATCTCACCGATCAGCTCGCCGATCCGGTCGATGTGCTCTTCGGCACCCAGCTCGGCGGCGGCACCGATATCAACCGCGCCATCGCCTACTGTCAATCCCTCATAACCCGCCCTGCCGACACCCTGTTCGTCCTCATCTCCGACCTCTACGAGGGCGGTATCCGCCACGAGATGCTGCGCCGCGTCCACGCGATGCGGGAGGCCGGCGTTCAGGTGGTGGTGCTGCTCGCGCTGTCCGACGATGGCGCGCCCGCCTACGATCACGAGAACGCCGCGGCCCTGGCCGGTCTGGATATTCCCGTGTTCGCCTGCACCCCCGACAAATTCCCCGATCTGCTGGCGACGGCCCTCGACCGGGGCGACATCGGCTCCTGGGCGCAGCGCAACATCGGATAGCGCCGACCCACCACCGTGCCCGCCCGCCGTCCGACGGATTCGATAGGCTGCCAGAGTCTTTGCTGGGATGGGGGCACGCATGTTGCGCCGAGGTGAGGTATTCGCCGGGTATGTGATCGAACGCGAACTCGGGCGCGGCGGCATGGGCTCGGTCTACGCGGCACGACATCCACGATTGCCGAAACTGACGGCGTTGAAACTGTTGCACCGGGACATGTTCGGCGACGAGAGTACCCGCGCGCGTTTCAGCCGCGAGGCCGAAACCGTGGCGCGACTGGACCATCCGAATATCGTCACCGTCTTCGATCGCGGCGTCGAGAACGACCGGCTGTGGATCTCCATGCAGTACGTGGACGGTGTCGACGCCGCTTCGGTTCCCGCCCAAGCCATGTCCGCGAACCGGGCGGTGCAGATCATCGTCCAGATCGCGGGCGCGCTCGACTACGCGCACAAATCCGGAGTGCTGCACCGGGATGTGAAACCCGCCAACATCCTGCTGTCGCGATCGGCGGACGCGGCCACCGGCTTCGAGGAACGGGCGCTGCTGACCGATTTCGGCATCGCGAAACTACTCGACGGTTCGCGCGGGCTCACCCGCACCGGAACGCTCACCGCGACACTGGCCTACGCCTCGCCGGAACAACTCACCCAGGGCTTTCTCGATCATCGATCGGATCAATATTCACTGGCCTGCACACTGTTTCGACTACTCACCGGCACCGGCCCCTTCGACTCCCCCCATATCGCGGCCATCATGTTCGGCCACGTCCAGGCCCCGCCGCCGTCACCGCGTGCGACACGTCCCGACCTGCCCGCCGAATTGGACGGCGTACTCGCCACGGCGATGGCCAAGGATCCAGCGGATCGTTTCGCGGATTGCGCCGAATTCGCCGCCGCGGCAGTGCGAGCGCTGCGCACCCCCGTGACGGTTCTCGCCACGCCACGGCCCGATCCGTCACCGCGCCATACCGTCCGACGCGTGCCCGATCCGACGGTGCGCGCGCCGCACAGCAGGCCGAGTCGCGAGGAGACGGTGCGGGGCTGCCTGTTCGGCGGCGCGGTCGGCGACGCGCTCGGCGCTCCGGTGGAGAATATGATGCTGCATCACATCCGCCAGCGCCACGGCAGGCGCGGGGTGACGGGGGAATCGGCGGCCATCGAGATCTCCGACGAGACCCAGCTCACGCTGTTCACGGTGGAGGCGCTGATCAAGGGCTCGATCCGGGCGAGGGCCCGCGGCACCGGCGGCGCGACACTCGGATTCATGCAGATGGGGTTCATGGTGTGGGCGCGGGGTCAGGGTGTCTCCATCACCGAACAGCCGACCCCGCCGCACAGTTCGCTGACCGGGCATCCGGAGCTGATGAGTTTTCGCGGCACCAGTCGCGCCACCGTCACCTCCGCGCAGCAGGCCGCGGAGCGACGACAGCCGAGCCGACCGCTCGGCAGCCGCGAGCAGCCGATCAACGACTCCAAAGGGTCTGCGGCGCTGGCGCGTTCGGCACCATGCGGCTTCGGATACGCCGCCGACACCTCGGGCGGTTCGCTCGAGTATGTCTTCGAATTGGGGTGCGATGCCGCGGCGCTCACACACGGAAACCCCAGCGGCTGGCTGCCCGCGGGCGTACTCGCCGCCATCGTGTACGCCCTGTGCCGTGGCACGGAACTCGACGACGCCGTGGCGCTGGCCCGCGCCGAACTCGTCCGCTACGACCGGCACGAGGAGACCGAGGACGCGCTCGCCGCCGCAGTACGACTGGCAGGCGAGGCGGGGGGACGCGTGCCGGAGGCCGACGACGTCGAATCGCTCGGCCGTGGCTGGATCGGCCCCGAGGCGTTGGCGATCGCCGTCTACGCGGCGCTGGCCGCGCAAGCGGCGGGGGGCTCCCCCGAGCAGATCGTGCGCACCGGAATTCTGCTCGCGGTCAACCATTCCGGCGACAGCGATGCCACGGCCGCCGTCTGCGGAAATATTCTCGGCGCTCGTTACGGCGTCTCGGCCGTTCCCGCGACGTGGCGATCCGCACTCGACGCCTCCGCCGTCATCGATCGGCTCGCGGGTGACTACTGCGCCGAATTCGGCCCGAATCCCCCGCGCGACGGTCATGGCGAACCCGCCACGGAGTGGCACGCCCGCTACTTCGACTGAATCGCGGCCCGGCCGACCGCGCCCATCCGCCCCCACGCGGTCGCGGACGGGGGGACCACCACCGGATGCAGCAGCGCGGCGAGGCCGAGCAGGGTGATCGCGACGATGGCGTCCAACCAGTAGTGATTACCCGTGCCGACCACCACGAGCAGGGTGAGCACCGGATGCGCCAGCAGCAACCAGCGCCACCTGCCCCGCGTCGCGGCCACCATCGCGAAGGCCAGCAGCAGCGCCCAGCCGACGTGCAGGGAGGGCATGGCCGCGAATTGATTCGACATTCCACCCGATTCCACCGGCCCGTAGACGGATTGGCCGTGGACGGCGGCGAGATCGATGAAACCGTATTCGGGCAGCATGCGCGGCGGCGCGAGCGGTATCAGGACGTGCACCACGAGTGCGGCTCCGGTCAGCACCACCATGAGGTTTCGCGTCCACCGATAGTGCTCGGGACGAAATACCCACAGCCACAGCAGCACACCAACGGCGACCGTGAAATGCGCGGTGGCGTAATAGAAATTCGCCGGTACGGCCAGCCAATCGTGGTCGATGAACATCGCCTGCACCGCGGTTTCCCCCGACAGCCCGAGTCGATGCTCGACGCCGACAATGTCGTGGGCGTTGTCGAGTGCGTGCACGCTGTCATCGGCGGTGATCATGCGCCCGGTGCGATAGCCGAGGTATAACACCGTGATCAGGAGCAGCTGCCGAACAGCTTCGCCGCCGCGTTCACGAAATGCCACCCGCATCCGTTCGGCGAAGCCATCCGGCGCGAACCGCAGGCCCACAGGACCACCGAGACCCACCGCCACCATTGCCGCGGACTCCTTCCCGTCGCATCAGGAGCCAACCCCCCTTAACCGGAGTGACATCCTCCGTTTAACCTAGCAATACCGGATGGACGCATTCCGCACACTGTGACCGAGGAGACACCAGCGACGCCCCGAGCTCCGGTGGCGATGACGCGTGCCCTGATAGTGAGTCGAAATGCCGGTGGCGCAGGCATTCACGACTCACGAGGCGTGAGCTGTCGCAGGACTCCGGAAATGACGAAGCCCGGTGGGCGACGCGGAGCGCGCCGCCCACCGGGCGTGAATCGTGCGGGGCCTACAGGTCCGCGATGGCCGCCAGCGGCGGCGTTCTCGCCGCCCGGACACCCGGCCACACGGCGGCGAGCACACCGACCACCGCCGACGCGACGAGAACCGCCACCAACTGATTCCACGGGATGGAGATCTGGTCGATGCCGAACTCGCGCAGGGTGCGCAGGAAGCCGATGCCGAGGCCGACGCCGAGCAGCACCCCGACGATGGCTCCGAAGACCGCGATCAACATCGATTCCAGGTAGATGGTGCGCCGCACCTGGGCCCGCGTGGTGCCGACCGCGCGCAGCATCCCGATCTCACGACGTCGCTCGACCACCGACAGCGCGAGGGTGTTGATGATGCCGAGGATGGCGATCACCACCGCCAGCGCGAGCAGGCCGTACAGGATCGCCAGCAGGGTGTTGATCTGCTTGCCCTGCGCGCCCTTGAACTCCTCGCGGTCCTGCACCTGAACCACGGCGAACTGATCGGTGGCCTTCTCCAGATCGGTGCGCATGGCGGTCAGATCCGCGCCCGGCTTCGCCTTCACCAGCACGAAGAAATTGTTCTGGAAGGCGACCGGCGTCACCTGCTGGAATACCGTGGGCGACAACACCATCTTGCCGAGCAGCGGCGTTTTCTTGTAGATACCGGCGATCGTCACCGGCACCTTCTGGTTCTTGTCGAGCGTGGTGAGTTCGACCTGCTGGCCGGCCTTCCAGTTGTTGTCGGCCGCCTCGTCGTCCTCGACCCAGATGTCGTGTTCGCCGAGAGTTCCCGTGCCGCTGAGGATCTCGTAGTTCAGCACATCGTTCAGCGGTCCGTCCGGCGAGACGCCGGCCACCTGTTCGTCGCCGATCTTGACGGCGGCGCCCCGCACTCCGATCGCCTCGGCCACTTCCGGCACTGCTTGTTTCACCGCGTCCGGCACCCCGAGCGGAAGTCCGAGCAACTGGGATTGCTGCGGGCCCGCGAGCACGTAATCGGCGGAGACCCCCTTGTCGACCAGCACCCCGACGCTCGCCTTGGCCGAGGCGCCGAGCATCCCGATCGCCGAGACCAGCATCAGGCCGAGGGTCAGCGCGAAGGCCGTCGCGGCGGTGCGACGCGGATTGCGCACGGCGTTATTGCGAGCCATCCGGCCGACCGCTCCGAACGGGCGCACCAGCACCCCGAGCATCCCGACCACCGGCCGCGACAGCGCCGGGGATACCAGCAGCACCGCGAGGATCAGGGCGAGCGCACCGACTCCCACCGTCGCGGCGGCATTGCCGCCGGTGGACTGCGCGCCGAGCACGACCAGCACAATGCCGAGGACCGCCAGCGCCGCACCCGATACCGTGCGCACCCGCAGCGAATCGCCCGCTGAGGCGAATTCCAGGCGCATGGCCTCGACCGGCGGAATCTTCGCGGCCCGGCGTGCGGGCGCGTAAGCGCTGACCACCGTCACCAGCAGACCGACCAGCAGACCGACGATGATGGTGCGCGGCAGCACCGACATCGAACCGGTCGGCAGTCCGAGATCGAAGGCGTTCAGCAGGGCCGAGAGTCCGAAGGCGAGCCCGACGCCCGCCGCCAGACCGATGGCGCTGCCGATGAATCCGATCACCAGCGCCTCGGAGACCACTGTATTGCCGACCTGTCTTCTACTCGCGCCGACCGCCCGCAACAGGGCGAGTTCGCGCAACCGCTGGGCCACGATCATCGAGAAGGTGTTGTAGATAATGAAGGTGCCGACGATCAACGCGATCGCGCCGAAGGCGAGCAGGAAGTAGTTGATGAAGTTCAGCGCCTCCGACACCTGGGATTTCAGGTCCGCCCTGACCTGCTCGCCGTTCTGCACCTTGAAACCGGGCAATTCCTTGGCGATCCGGTCGCGCAGATCGTCGCCGGGAACGCCGGACGCGGCGGCGATATCGACATAGGCCACGTGGTAACCGTCGGTGAAGAGCTGACGGGCCTGGGTGTCGTCGAAGAGCAGGCCGATGAATCCGCCGGTATCGGAGGGGACGGTGTAGATACCCGAGATGGTCACCTCGATGGTCGGGTTCTGCTGGGTGCTGCGAGAGGGAATCAACACCTTGGCCTTGTCGCCCACCTTCAGACCCGCGCGCTCCGCGCCGCCGGTGTTGATCGCGACCTGTCCCGCCGCGCTCGGCGGTGCGCCCGCGACGAACTTCTGCGGTTCGGCGACCGCCTGCTCGGGCGGAACGTAGGACTCGCCCGCACTCGGGGCGCCACCGGTCTGCACCGGCTTGTTCTCCTCGTTCAGCAGGATGAGCGGACCGTTCACGCTGGGCGCGACGGCGCGCACACCCTCGGTCCGGCCGAGTTGGTCGACCACGGCGAGCGGAACGCCGAAGGATTGCTGGTTCTCCGGGCTCACCCGGACGTCGACACCCTTGGCCTGGTTCTCGAAAATTCCGTCGAAGGTGCGCTGCAGGGTATCGGTGAAAACGAAGGAACCCGCGATGAATGCGGTGCCGAGCACCACCGACAGCAGGGTGAGGGCGAGTCGGACCTTGTGCGCGGCGAGGTTGCGCAGGGCCACCTTGCGCATCGGATTGCCGCCGCGTGCCACGCCCGTGCGCGACTGTCCCGGCGATACCGCCATCAGAACTGCTCCAGCGATTTCATCCGGTCCAGCACCGATTCCGCGGTGGGATCACGCAATTCGGAGACAATGCGGCCGTCGGCGAGGAAGACGACCCGGTCCGCGAAGGAGGCCGCGTGCGGTTCGTGGGTGACGATCACGACCGTCTGGCCGAAGTCGTCCACCGCCGCGCGCAGGATGGAGAGCACCTCTTCGGACGCGCGGGAGTCCAGATTGCCGGTCGGCTCGTCGCCGAAGATGATCTCTGGCTTGCCTGCCAGTGCGCGCGCACACGCCACGCGCTGCTGCTGGCCGCCGGACAGTTCGCTGGGACGGTGGCCGAGGCGATCGGTCAGGCCGAGTCGCTCGAGCACCGTGTCGAGCCACTGCGGATCGGCCTTACGGCCCGCGATATCGAGCGGCAGCGTGATGTTCTCCAGCGCGGTCAGGGTCGGGACGAGATTGAAGGCTTGGAAGACGAATCCGATGCGGTCGCGCCGTAGCCGCGTCATCTGCTTATCGGACAGGTGCGTCAACTCGGTGTCGCCGATGCGCACCGTGCCCGATGTCGCGCTGTCCAGCCCGGCCAGGCAGTGCATCAGGGTCGACTTACCCGAGCCGGACGGACCCATGATCGCGGTGAACTCCCCCTTCGCGAACTCCGTCGACACTCGATCCAAGGCTGTGACCTGCGTATCTCCTGTTCCGTAGATCTTGGTTACCTCAATGGCGGTGGCCGCGACATCGGCCGCGACCGGTGGATCGGCGGTGTCTGTACCCACAGCTTGCGAAGTCATGCCACCAGTCTGTCTGGCAACGCGGCCCAACGCCATCGGGGTTTGCCCCGAATACCGTGGTCCCGGACCCCGAGCGCCCGCTCGGCGGGAGTCGCGCGTTACCGGTATCCGGTACGTTGATTCTCGGATCACGAGGATCCGGAATTGGCAGGTAGAGACGAGTGAGCATTCGAAGTATTCCGCTGCGCACCCTGTCCGGCGAGCAGGCCACCCTGGCCGAGCTGGTCGGCGACAAGGTGGTGCTGCTGGTCAATGTGGCCTCGAAATGCGGTCTGACACCCCAGTATTCGGGGCTGGTCGAGTTGCAGCAGACCTATGGCCCCAAGGGCTTCAGCGTGGTCGGTGTGCCGTGTAACCAGTTCATGGGCCAGGAGCCGGGCAGCGCCGAGGAGATCCAGGAGTTCTGTTCGACCACCTACGGCGTCGACTTCCCACTCCTGGAGAAGACCGACGTCAACGGCGACCAGCGCCACCCGCTGTACCAAGAATTGGTACAAAGCCCCGACTCCGATGGCGCGGCGGGCGATATCCAGTGGAACTTCGAGAAGTTCCTGATCGACCGCTCCGGCACGGTGACGGGACGTTTCCGTCCGCGCACCGCCCCCGAGGCGCCGGAGCTGCGTTCCGCCATCGAAAACCTTCTGTAGCGACAGCGATCGGCCGACCGGACGGGGTCCCGTCCGGGGGGGCGATTGGCCCGTACGGGGAGGTGAGCG
>NZ_JBEXFQ010000040.1:0-46315 GCF_040606855.1 Nocardia sp. NPDC005366 | reverse complement strand
GCCGGCGGACTGCGGTTGGTTGGTGGGAGGTTGAGAAGATGTCATGGGGTGAGTAGATCACGCGCGCGCGCCACCTACCGATCCCAGGTTTCAGCGTCGGGTAGTCGGAGGGCACGCCTCGTCGGTCGATGGCGCGTGTCGGCCCCTGTTCCGACGTTCACGGGTGGATACCCACACGCCACGTCGGCAGGGTTCGAGTCGTCGCGTCCCCGTGTGCGCGTCGAGCCGAGACTCTCCGCGCATCGGTGCCTACACATCGACGTGTTGCCCAGTGACGCGGAACCAGACGGCGGCGAAGACGATCAGTACGGTTCCTACGGCCTCGAACAGGGCATCTCCGGGGCGATATGTTCCCGTTTTCGATTGAACGCGAAATCGGATTCGCGCCCGCAGAGCCTTTCGGCATCTGGGACTGGGCCGAAACGGCATCGAGGATGGGACATCAGAGGACGTTCTGCCCTTGGTTCAGCTGGGCGAGGAGGCCAGGCTTGATGGTGACGGATGCCGGATCCTTATGGATCAAACATTTCGAGAGGGAAGAACATGAAACCGTTGTCGGAATCGCTGATGGATCTCGCGGCCCGGGTGAAGCAGTTCGAAGAGTCGTCAACCGCGGCGCGGGAGAAGAACCGTGCCACGCTGCAGGCTCGGCGGGAAGAGTTGGGCGCGACCCTCGAGCACGAGGGGACCGAGTTCGAGAAGACCACGGCGGAACTGCGGGAGGCCGCGCAGAGTTGGTGGTCGGACACCAGGGAAGCCGTCGAACGTCAGATCGACGTGATGCGGGCCGACTTCGAGAAGTGGCAGGCCGAGATCAAAGCGCAGCGGGCGGAACGAACCGCCGAGGACGGCAAGACCGCTGAGCCGAAAACAGGGGTCGATCAAACACCGTGACATAGCCGTCGCGGCAGGCGATTTCGAAGCACTTCCCGCCGCGACCCAGGTGTCGGTTCGCAGGTATCTGTAGACCGACGACGACTTCTTTCGTCACGGTGAGCGCCGCCCCCGCCGGACCGGCGCTCACCCCGGGCCACCGCAGCGCGGTGGGGTGATCGAACTATGCCCGATCCGATAGCCAGGCGCGGGTTCGCTCAGCGTTGACGCCAGCTCAGCGGACCCGGCAGGTCGACACTGTTCTTCTTGCTGCGGGAGTTCCACGACCACGGGCCGATTTTGATGCCCCACGAGGACAGACCCGACTGGGTGAAATTGAACTTCAGCGGCCCGAAGGATTTGCGCTGACGAAATTTGATGGGCATGAGCAGCCTCCCTGACTCGGCCTTCAGAATAGCCGATCAGGTTATCCTCATGGCTTTCGCAGGTCAGGAGTGCCGCTACCGGATGTTCGATGAGGTGTTGTCCCGCAGGAGTTCTGGGTCGGCGAGGTCGAGCAGGATCCGCAGCAGGGCGTCGGGGGCGTCGCGCATGAGGTTGTGTCCCCCGTCGACGGCGTGGGTGGCCCAGCCGGTTTCGCCACGTAGGCGCTGGTAGACGGTGGTGAACGGGGACGGGGTTTCCCATCCGGCGGCGTAGACGTAGGTCCTGCGCCGAATGTGGGCGAGGTCGGTGGTGAGTTTCAACGGTTGCAGCAGCGAGGCCAGGGGGTGCGGTGTGGATCGCGGGTCGAAGAACGGCAGGGGGCGCACGGCGTCTCCGGTATCGACGACGTCGAGGTACCACTGTCTTTCGCGGTCGGATACGAGATCGAAGCAGGAGTCGCCGTGTCCGGGAACCATGGCGTCCACGTAGACAAGTGAGTCGACGCGGTCGGGCGCGCGATCGGCCGCGCCGGTGATGACCATGCCGCCGTAGCTGTGCCCGACGAGTACCGCGTCACGGATGTTCTCCGCTTCCAGCACGGCGGTGAGGTCCTGGATGTGTGTGTCGAGATTCACGAGCAGGTGCCGCAGGTGGCCGCGCTCAGCGATTCCGGTCAGCGTCAACGGCAGTACCCGATGATGGTGTCGGCGCAACTGCTCGGCGAGCTGGTCGAAGCACCAGCCGCCGTGGCACATTCCGGGAATCAGAACGAAGGTCGTCATCGAGAATCTCCTTGTCGGGATGGGTGATGCGGGCGTTCGTCGCGGCGATCAGTGCCGCGGCAGCACAGAGAATCGCCGTCCACGCCAACGTCGCGGCGGTATCGGTGCGGTCGGCGACGAGACCGGCCAGCCATGGACCCGCCGTTTGCCCGGCCGCGAACACGGTGGTGCATGCCGCGAGCGTTGGGGTCCAATCGGATTGGGCGGTGGTGTTCTTGACGAGGGCGGTGACGACGGCCGGGACGGTCATGAACGTCGCGCCGTACATGGCGGCGGAGACGACGATGACCGGCGGCGTTGGGGCCACCAGGGCCAGTGCCGCACTGCCGCCGAGGACGGACAACACCACGGCGAGCGTTCCGGCGCCGGACCAGTGGGCGATCGGCCACCTCCACAGCAGCGGAGCCGCGACCACCGCGAAACCCACTGTCAGCCATACGGTGACGACCTGCGCGATCGATGCGTCACGATCGGCGAGATAAGCGGACAGGAAGGTGATGTAGGTGATGTAGCCCGCCGCGAACAGCAGATACGCGAACATCGTCGCGCGCAACGGCCGCAGCCGCGTCCGACCGGCACCACCCGACACCGGCGACTCGCCGCCGCAACCGGCAGCACGCCAGCTCGCCACTGCCGCGAACCCCGCCGCGACCCCGAGCCCGAGCCACGCCGCTCGCCAGTGATCCCCCAGTATCGGCAGAGTCGCGCCGCTCGCGATGATTCCGAGCCCGGTGCCCGCGAAGTAGACGGTGATGGGCAGACCGGACCCGGCTTGAATGGCGAGATGCGATGCGATCACTCCGCCGCTGATGAATACGGCCGCGCCCGCCGCGCCCGCCACCGCCCTGGTGGCGAGGAGGAATAGATGGTCGGCGCAGGCAGCCGAGGAGGCGAGGGCCACAGCGGTCAGCGCCATCGCCGCCCGGAAGGTCGTCGCGGCGCCGAACCTGCGGGTGATCGCGGTGGTCACCACGGCGCCGAACAGGTAGCCGAATCCGTTGGCGGTTCCGAGCATTCCCGCCGCGGACAGGCTCCATCCGAGGTCGTCGCGCATGACCGGCAAGAGCAGACCGTAGGCGAATCGCGCGAACCCGAGCGCGGACGCGGTGCCGAACGCGAGGCGCGCCGCTTGCCATGTCGGCCCAAGCGATTCGGTCATCGCGAGAATTCGGGTGTCAGCCGATATTCGGTCTCTACCACGGGCTCATCCACACGAGACGGGCCGACTTCCGACATGACATCCCTTACTTAGAACCGATCAGTACGATCTCGCACGCTACCACCTCATCGAACTCATCGGTACCATCTAGGTCATGCCCGTTGCCAAAGGTTCGACTATCGACCCCGCTCGCACTCGCGCCACGATCATCCAAGCGGCCGGTCCGCTACTGTACGAGCGCGGACTGGATGGGCTCGGGGTGGCCGAACTGTGTACGCGGCTGGGAATTTCGAAGGAGACGCTGTATCGGCATTTCGGCACCAAAGACGGGCTTGTGCACGCCGTACTGCAAGCACGCAGCGACCAGGTGGTCACATGGCTGACCGAGGCGGCCGATTCCGCCGGTGAAGACCCTGCCGACCAGCTGACCGCGGTGTTCGATGCCCTCGGACAGTGGTATGGCGAACCGACATTTCGCGGTTGTGCGATGGTGAACGCCGCCACCCAGCACTACGACGACACCGTGCTGTCCATAACCGCACGGCATCTCACCCGGTATCTCGACCTGCTCACCGGGATCGCCGCCCGCGCGGGCGCCGCCGACCCGGCGACGCTGGGCCGACAGCTGCTCATGCTCGTCGAGGGCGCGACAATTCTCGCCGCACACCAAGGTTCGACAGGTGTCAGCGATCAGGCGCGCACCGCGGCGATCGCCCTGCTGTCCACGGCAGGCACGTAACTTTCTCGGCAGATCCCGCGCGAACGGTCACGATCGCCCACGAAGCCGGGCAGCGATCGGCGCGAATCCCGTTCGGTCGCACCACTGCCGACTTCCCCGAAGACGCGGGGCCGGACAGTCGATTCAGACGCGCTCTTTGGAACGCTCCCGCACCCGCAGCGCGATCGGCTTCTGCGTTTCGGCGAAGAAATCGTTGCCCTTATCGTCGACGACGATGAAGGCGGGGAAATCTTCGACCTCGATCTTCCAGACCGCTTCCATACCCAATTCGGGGTATTCGAGCACCTCGACCGATTTGATGCAGTCCAGGGCGAGCCGGGCCGCAGGACCGCCGATGGAGCCGAGATAGAACCCGCCGTGTTCTTTGCACGCCTTGGTCACCTGAGCCGAGCGATTGCCCTTGGCGAGCATGACGAACGAGCCGCCCGCCGCCTGGAATTGGTCGACGTAGGAATCCATGCGGCCGGCCGTCGTCGGGCCGAACGAACCGGAGGCGTAGCCTTCGGGGGTTTTGGCCGGACCGGCGTAGTAGACCGCCATCTCGCGCAGATATTCCGGCATGGGCTCACCCGCGTCGAGCCGCTCCTTGATCTTGGCGTGCGCGATATCGCGCGCGACAACGAGCGGACCGGTCAGCGAAAGCCGGGTCTTGACGGGGTATTTCGAGAGTTCACTACGAATCTCCGACATCGGCCGGTTCAGATCGATCTGCACCACGTCGCCGCCGAGGATGGAATCGGTCTGCTCGGGCAGATAGTGCGCGGGCTCGCGCTCGAGCTGTTCGAGGAACACACCCTCCGGGGTGATCTTGGCCAGCGCCTGACGGTCGGCCGAGCAGGAGACCGCGATGGCGACCGGGCAGCTGGCGCCGTGCCGCGGCAAGCGCACCACCCGCACATCGTGGCAGAAGTATTTGCCGCCGAACTGCGCGCCGATCCCGAAGGACTGGGTGAGTTCGAAGACTTCTTTCTCGAGTTCGATATCGCGGAAGGCGTGCGCGGCCAGCGAACCCTCGGTGGGCAGCGTGTCCAGGTAATGCGCGGAGGCGTATTTGGCCGTTTTGAGCGCGAATTCCGCACTCGTGCCACCGATCACGATCGCGAGGTGGTACGGCGGGCAGGCCGCGGTGCCGAGCGAACGGATCTTCTCGTCCAGGAATTCCAGCATCCTGGTGGGATTCAGAACCGCCTTGGTCTCCTGGTACAGGAAGGATTTGTTGGCCGACCCGCCGCCCTTGGCCATGAACAGGAATTTGTAGGACGGATGCGCCGGATCGCCCGGAGCCGAGTACAACTCGATCTGCGCGGGCAGATTGGTGCCGGTGTTCTTCTCGTCCCACATGGTGATCGGGGCGAGCTGCGAATAGCGCAGATTCAGCTTGGTGTAGGCGTCGAAGACGCCGCGGCTGATCCATTCGGCGTCATCGACCCCGGTCAGCACGCCCTCGGACTTCTTCCCCATCACGATGGCTGTGCCGGTGTCCTGGCACATCGGCAGGATGCCGCCCGCGGAGATGTTGACGTTCTTCAGCAGGTCGAGCGCGACGAAACGGTCGTTCCCCGAGGATTCCGGATCATCGATGATCTTGCGCAACTGCGACAGGTGCGCGGGACGCAGGTAGTGGCTGATGTCGTGCATCGCCTCGGCGGTGAGCAGCCGGAGCGTCTCGGGCTCCACCTGGAGGAATGTCCGTCCTCCGACCTCGGTGGTGCTCACACCCTCGGTGGTCAGCAGCCGGTACGGCGTGTCATCGGCGCCGATCGGCAGCAGATCTGAATAGCGGAATTCCGGCGCGGTCACGGATCGCTCTCCTTCGGGCGGGCCTGGGCTGCTGAGCCTGGCTGGTCACAAGCACAGCGAGCCTATCCACCGACCCTCGGCGACGGTGGGTAAGGCAACCCTACATCGCGGTAACCCTCGATAAAGGTTGCACGTTCAACCCTCGTGGTGCTACCTCTCAACCCAGGCAGTTGTCGCGGCCGAAACGCGGCCGCGACGATATCGATCACAGGTCAGAGTTTGGAGGGCTGCCGTGAGTGAGCGCAGCGAAGCGGTGTCGTGAACGAACCGCAATGGCTCGACGAAGTCGAGACACGCGCGTGGATGGGTTTCGTGCGCACGCGCGATCTCGTCGCCGCTGCGATCGGGCGCGATTCGGCGCGCGATTCGAATCTCACCTTCGTCGAATACTCGGTACTCGCCAATCTCGCGATCTCCCCCGACCATCGGCTGACCTTCGCGGATCTGGCCGAGAAATTGGAGTGGTCGCAGAGCAGGCTCTCCCATCAGATCACCCGCATGGAAAAACGCGGACTTGTCGTCCGGCAACCCATCCCGGACGACGCCCGCCGCACCGCCGCGCGATTGACCCCGCGTGGGGCCGAGGTGCTCGACACCGCGGCGCCCGCCCATGTGCGCAGCGTGCGCAGACATATGATCGACGCCCTCGACCGTGAGCAGCTCACCGCTCTGGCCGATATCTACGACGCGCTGCTCACCCACCATCGAAGACCCGCGGACGAGCCATGACTCAGTTCGCCGACGTCGCTTCCGCCGCCGCCGGAACACCCTCCGCCGCCGGAACACCCTCGGCGGCTGGGACACTCGCCACCGCCGCGGGAATTCCGAGCGCACGCTCGAAACCATCGGGCACGACGATATCGCCGCGATCCAGATCGGTCACATTCGTTTTCCGCAGACCGAGCAGCGCCGAATCGATGCCGCCGCGCAGGACGTCGAGCACGTTCTCCACGCCCGCCTGCCCATTGGCGGCCAGGCCCCACAGGTAGGCGCGCCCGATCATGACCGCGCGCGCGCCGAGGGCGACGGCCTTGACCACATCGCTACCGCGACGGATACCGCCGTCGAGTACCACTTCGATCTGCGATCCGACCGCGTCGGCGATCACCGGCAGCGCGCGGATGGCGGCCGGGGTGCCGTCGAGATTGTTGCCACCGTGGTTGGAGACCGAAATCGCGGAGACGCCCGCGTCGATCGCGCGGTGCGCGTCGTCGACCCGGATGACGCCCTTGAGCATGACAGGGCCGTCCCACTGGTCGACGATCCAGCGCACGTCGTCCCAATCCGGGGCGGGGGTGCTCATCCATTCGCCGTAGGCGCCGAAGAAGCCGGGCGCCGGACCGTCGCCGACGGCCATATTCGGGGCGGTCAGATCGGGGATGTGGCCGGAGCGCGCGTAGGTCGCCAGCCAGCGCGGCCTGGCCAGCGTCTGCGGGGCGAATTTGAGCATGGTGCGCAGGTCGAGCTTCTCCGGGATGACCGGGCTGCCCCAGTCACGCCCGTGCGAGAAGGACCAGTCCAGGGTGAGGATCAGACCGACCGCGCCCGCCGCCTTGGCACGAGCCATGCGCTGGACGAGGTCGTCCTTGCTGCCACACCAGTACAGCTGGAAGAAGGTCGCCGGATTGGCCGCGATGACTTCCTCGATCGGCTTACTGGCGAAAGAGCTGAGCCCCATCGCGATGCCACGCGCGGCGGCGGCGCGGGCCACGGCCACCTCGCCGTCGGGATGCACCGCCTGCACACCGGTCGGCGAGATCATCACCGGCATCGAAAGCTGCTGTCCCAGTACGGTTGTCGACTGGTCCCGGTCGCCGATCGAACCGGCGCAATGCGGGGCGAAGCCGAGTTCGGTGAAGGCATGCTGATTCTCGTCGATGGTCTGGCCGCGCTCGGAACCGGCGATCAGCGCGCCGTAGACGGATTTGGGTAGCCGTTTCTCGGCACGCCTCTGCGCCTCGGCGACGGTTTCGAACCAGGGATTCATCTGTGGATCCTTTCGGGTGCGGCCACCGGCCACCAGTGCCGGGTCGTCTCGTACAAGTCGGTGATCAGGTCGTGGAGCAGGGCGGTTCCGGCCTCGGCGGTCGCGCCGGTCGGGTCGCCGAGCACACCGTTGGGACTGACCGCGCGCACGCCGCCCGCGCGCAGCAGCGGCAGCACCTCGGCCAGCGCACGGGTGTCGCCCGGCTCGGTGCGCCCGGCGCGCACCGCGTTCGGGCGCAGAGCCAGCATCAGCGCGGTTTCCGCCCGGCCCGCGTGCGGATCGCCCTCGTAGCGGGGAAAGTAACCGCGCACGTCGCGGGATTCGGCGCGCAGCAAGGTCTCGGCGCGGCGCAACGGTTCCAGATTGCCGCCGTGTCCGCTCACCAGCAGGATCCGGTCGAAAGTCTCGGTGGCGGATCGGCACAGCTCGATCAGCACCAGTTCCAGCGCGGCCTGCCCGATCGACAGGGTGCCCGCGAAACCCGCGTGCTCCCCGCTGGATCCGTACGGAAGCGCCGGGGCGACGAGGATATCGGGACGACGCTCGGCCAGGCCCGCGCACAGCGCCACCGCGATATCGGTATCGGTGGACAGCGGCAGGTGCGGGCCGTGCTGTTCGGTCGCGCCGAGGGGAACGGCGAGGATCACACCGGGGGCCGCGCATTCGCCCGCCTCCGGCCACGTGAGATCCGCCACTTCCATGCTCGGAGATTAACGTCAGTCACTGACAAAATCAATAGGTTCGCGGCTGACATACTTCTCACGTGACGACATCGGGCACGACCACCGGCCGCGGCCGCCCACGCGGCACCAGCAAACGAGAACTGGAACTGATCGCCATGCGGCTGTTCAGCGACCAGGGCTTCGACAACACCACCGTCGAACAGATCGCCGCCGCGGCAGGTGTCAGCGGGCGCACCTTCTTCCGTTACTTCCCCACCAAGGCCGAAGTCCTGTGGTCACGATTCGACGACGAGGTCGCCAACCTGCGCACCGCGTTCGCCACCGTGCCCGAGGACGAGCCGATGATGACCGCGGTGCGCCGGGTCGTCGTCAACGCCAACAGGTATCGCGCCGAGGATGTGCCGGAGCTGCGAACGCGGATGCAACTGGTCGCGACCGTGCCCGCGCTCGCCGCGACGGCGGGAGCGCATTACGACGCGTGGGAACGCGCGGTCAGCGCGTTCGCGGCGCGGCGGCTGGGCGATACCGAGGACGGGCTCATTCCGCTCGCGGTCGGGCGCACGACGTTGGCGGCGGCGCGGGCGGCGTTCGACGCGTGGTTGCCACGGGCGGATGCCGATCTGACGGTGTACCTCGATCAGGCGTTGGCAGCGCTGGAGTGCGGGTTCGCGGTCGGGATCGGCGGCACGGCGTAGATCCAGTCCTCGCCGTCGAACCCGGGGCTGTCCAGATGCGCGGCCCGGACGAAACCCGCCCGCGTGGCCATCCTCTGCGATGCGAGGTTCGCGGGCCGGATTCTGGCGATCAACGGAATCGCGGGACCGGACTCGACAGCCAGCCGACGACCGCGCGGACAGCTTCGCCGGCGAACCCCCTCCCCCACGCCGACACAGCGAACCGGCAGAACTGTCGTCCGGCACCGGACGACGTAGCGACAGGCGGGCGGACCACAACAGCTCGGCTCCCCGATCGACACGCTCACCCACACCCTCGATCGTAGGTTCAACCAGATCAGAAAGTGTCGTCCGACCAACCCGGATTCCGAGCGAACCCTCGCGAACGCGGCACCGGCGCGGCGCGGGCGCCGGCTATCGGCGTACGCGCGAGTTCGAGATACATCGGGTACGAGGGTTACCCGCAGGTTTCGGGGGCGATCCCGGTGGGGTATGACTAGGCTCGGTATCGGCGAGCAGCCGCGCCGTACGATGATCCCGATTTACCCGTCGAAAGGGGCTGGAATTTCCATGTCCGAGGTGTCCATGAGCCTTTCGGCGGATTCGCTGCCCGCGGGACCGGTCGACAATCTGCTGCCACAGCTCGTCGAGCACCTGCGGCAGAATCGCACCGCCCTGCGGGAGGAATGGGCACGTCGTATCACCGATGCCCAGCTCCTCACGGCGATGACCCCGGAGGAGATCTTCTCCGAGGCGACCTCCGTCTACGACAACTACGTCGAGGTACTCGAGACCGGCAGCGTCGAGGCGCTGCAGGCCTACGCGCGTGACCTTTCCGAACGCATCATCCCGCGCGGGGTCGAGACCGACGAGGTTCTCGGCATCGTGCTGCTGCTGCGCGATGTGCTGGCGCGCTCGCTGTTCGAGAAGTACCAGTCGAATTTCGAACTGCTCAACTCCGTCCTCGACGCCTACGAACCGGCCGCCAACCGCATCGCGAGCACCGTCGCCATCTCGTTCGTGCAGGAACGCGAACGCGTCATCCGCCAGCAGCAGGAAGCGATCCGCGAACTCTCCACCCCCGTGCTCCAGGTGCGCGAGCAGCTGCTGATCCTGCCGATCATCGGCGTGCTCGACAGCCAGCGCGCCCGCCAGCTCACCGAACAGCTGCTGCGGGCCATCCGCGCCAACCGCGCCAAGGTCGTCGTCATCGACATCACCGGTGTTCCGACCATCGATTCCACGGTCGCCAACCACCTGGTGCAGACCGTCGACGCCTCCGGCCTGATGGGCGCCAACGTGATCATCACCGGCCTGTCCTCGGAGATCGCGCTGACCCTGGTGACCATCGGCCTCGACCTGTCCAAGATGAATGCCGTCGGCGACCTCCAGGGTGGCATCGAAGAAGCCGAACGTTTGCTGGGCTACGAGGTCACCCGCGTGACCGACCGGCCCATCGAACGGGACGGGCGCTGATCGGTCGCGCTGATGCCGGTACCCATACTGAAGCAGGGCACGTATCTCATCGCGTCGGTGCAGTCCGCCCTGACCGACGCGGATACCGAACGCCTGCAAGACGATTTGATGAAACAGGTCAGCAAATACCGAGCGCACGGCATCATCGTCGATGTCACCGCGATCGACGTGATGGATTCCTTCGCGGCGAGATCGCTGCGTACCATCGCGCATATGACGCAGCTCCGCGGTGCCGAAACGGTGATCGTCGGTCTGCAACCCGAAGTCGCGTTCGCCATGGTGCAACTGGGGCTCACATTCGAAGACATGCACACCGCCCTCGACCTCGAGGAGGGCCTTGCGTGGCTGGATCGCAAGGCTTCGGGACGTCGCCAGCGAGACGGTCGTGACAGTGGCCGCTGAGAACATGGTGATCGCGGTCAAGGTGTCGGGGGACATCGTGACCGCACGTCAAGCCGGACGGGAATTGGCGGCACTGCTCGGCTTCTCGCTCACCGACCGGACCATGATCTCCACGGCGATATCCGAAATCGCCCGCAATATCACCAGTTACGCGGGCAGCGGCGAAATCCGCTTACTGGTCGACGACCGCGAGGGTCGCCAGGCACTGGTGGTCCAGGCCGAGGATCAGGGGCCGGGCATCCGGGATATCGCCCGCGCCCTGGACGACGGCTACTCCACCGGTCGTGGACTCGGACTCGGACTGCCGGGCGCGCAGCGCCTGATGGATCGGCTCATCGTCGATTCCGCACCGGGCCGGGGCACGTTGGTGGAGATGTGGAAGTGGGTGCCCAACGGTGCGTGACGACGGGATCATCGGCCGGATCGAGTGGGCGGTGGCCGGTCGAGCACTCCCCGGGCAACACGTCTCCGGTGATCGCTGCGTGGTACTCGACGCGGGCGGCGGCGGGGTGCTGTTCGCGGTGCTGGACGGTCTCGGGCACGGCGCCCCCGCCGCCGACGCGGCCGACCGTGCGGCACAAGTTCTTTCGGAGAATCGGGCCGAACCCCTCGACGTCCTGATGGTGCTGTGCCACCGGGCGATGGCCGACACCAGGGGCGCGGCGGTATCGCTGGCCCTGTTCGGCCTCGGCGACGAGATCCGCTGGCTCGGGGTGGGCAATGTCGAGTCCAGGGTGCTCAGCGCGAGCCCAGCCGGACTCACCGTGCGTGCCACCGTGCTGCTCACCGGCGGGATCGTCGGTTACCGGCTGCCGCAGAACCTGCAACCGCAGACCGTTCATGTGCGCCCCGGCGATCTGCTGCTGATGTCGACCGACGGCATCGTCGCCGAATCCGCGGAAAGTATCGACCTCTCCAAATCCACCGCCGACATCACCGCCGAAATCCTGTCCCGGCATGCCAAGGACACCGACGACGCCCTCGTGCTGGCTGCCAGGCACCGGGGCGGGACATCGGGCGGGGCGCCATGACGACAAGTGGGGCGCAGATATGACGTCGGTCCTCGCCGCTTTCCTCGACGCCTATACCAACGCGCTACGGCGGCACCTGGATTCGCCCACCCACGCCACCCTGTCCGAGGGTTACGAACTCGGCAGGCGGGCGCTGGTCGAAGACATCAGTCTGCTCGACCTCACCGAACACCACTTCCGCCTCGTCACCGCCGCCGAAAAAGCCGCCGCTGAAAATGCCCCATCGGCGGCCTCGGACACCGCCGATCCCCGACTCGCCGAGGCAGCCCTCGAATTCCTGTTGCAGACGCTGGCCGCGCTGGATATCGCCACCCGCGGCTACCTCGACGGCACCAGGCGCTACGAGCAACAGCGTTCGCGCGCCGACGATCTCGCCGGTCGCGACGCCTTCCGCACGGCACTGGTCGAATCACTCCAGGACGGCTTCTTCGTCGCGGACGCGGACGGCAGCATCATCGAAGTGAATTCGGCGTTCGGCGCGCTCACCGGATACGGCGCGGCCGATGTGCCCTATCCGCTGCCACATCCGTGGTCGGTGCCCTCCGGACCGCGCTATCCCGATCTCGGCACCGAGGCCCAGCGTTTCGTCATCCCCATCCGCCATCGCGACGGACGGGATCTGTGGCTGGCGGTCAGCACGAGCGCCTTGATCGAACCCGAGAACAACGAGCAGATCTTCGTCGGCACCATTCGCGACGTGACCGCCGAACACGACGCCCAGGCCAGGGATCAGGCGGCGTCGCGGCTGGCGACCGCGGTCGGCTCGGCCACGAGCGTCGTCGAGGTACTCGCGGTCGGACTGGACGAATTGCGGCGCACCGTCGGCGCGGAATCGGCGGTGGTCTCGGTCTGGCCGAAGCACAATACCGGACCCGAGGTCTACATGTCCGGCGCCATCGAGCCGGGCACCAGCAATACCCGAGGCCCGGTATTGGACGAGCGCGCCCGCACCCTGTTGGAACGGGCGCGGCACAGACCCGCGCGAAGCCTGGCCGCGATTCCGGAGGGCGCGCAGAGTTCGGAGGGCATCGTCGCCCCCCTCGGTGAAACCGGCGATGCCGCACTGTGGTTGCGCTTCGCCGCGCCGCGCGCCGTCACCGCCGCTGATTGGACGATGTACTCCCTGCTCATCGGGCACCTCAGCTTGGCGGTGCAGCGGGCGCGCAACTTCGATCAGGCCCGCTCCACCTCGCTCACCCTGCAGCGCGCCATGCTCGGCCCGATCGAATTGCCGCCCCGATTCTCGGTGCATTACGAACCGGCGCTGCCGCCGCTCGAGATCGGCGGCGACTGGTACGACGTGGTGCCGTTGAAGAACGGGACCATCGGTGTCGTGGTCGGCGACTGCGTCGGGCGTGGACTGTCCGCCGCCGTCGTCATGGGCCAATTGCGCACGGCCGCAAGGGCTCTGCTGCTTCGGGAGACCGGCCCCGCCCAGTTGCTCTCCGAGTTGGACACGGTGGCGAGCCGGATTCCCGGCGCGATGTGCACCACCGTGTTCGCGGCGGTGCTCGATCCGCAGCGCGGGGTGATCCGCTACAGCAGCGCGGGCCATATGCCGCCGATCCTCGCCGACGTCGGCGAACGGGGCCGACTGCTGGAGGACGGCCGTTCGGTGCCCCTGGCGACCTTCGAGATGCCGCGTCGACCGGAAGCGACCGCGACACTGGCCCCGGGGTCGACCATGGTGTTGTTCACCGACGGCCTGGTCGAACAGCGCGGCGTCGATATCTACGACGGTTTCGACCAGATCGCCGAAGTACTCGCTGCCACGCCGGGCAAACTGCCGCGCGAGGTGGCCGACGCGGTGCTGTCGCGACTTCGCCCCGCCGCCGGATACGACGACGACGTGGCGATGGTCGTGTATCGCCAGCCACCCGCGCCGCTGCATCTCACCGTCGCGGCCCATGCCGATCAGCTCGCCGGGTTGCGCCGCGGTCTCAAAGGTTGGTTCGCCGCGGCGGCGGTGCCGCACGATCTCGCCTCGGATCTGGTCGCGGCGGCGAACGAGGCCTGTAGCAACAGCATCGAACACGCCTACCGTGACATGGACGGCGAGCACGAGGTCGAGCTGACCGCGACCTGCGATACCGAGACGGTAGCCATCGTCGTCACCGACACCGGCGCGTGGAAGCCCCGCTCCGCTGATCCGGGTACTCGCGGTCGTGGCATCGATATGATGAGCGCGCTCACCGAGAAACTGGATATCGAGCACACCGAATCCGGCACGACGGTCCGTAT
This sequence comes from Nocardia sp. NPDC005366, assembly GCF_040606855.1. Classification (NCBI taxonomy): domain Bacteria; kingdom Bacillati; phylum Actinomycetota; class Actinomycetes; order Mycobacteriales; family Nocardiaceae; genus Nocardia; species Nocardia sp. NPDC005366. The sequence goes on along the minus strand of NZ_JBEXFQ010000040.1, from coordinate 32,081 downwards.
GTCGATCACCCTGCCCGCGATCAAATCGCCGGTCGCGAATCCGCTGCGGGGCACGCACCGGCGCATGGCAGGCTGATCGGCGCGGGTCAGCCTGCTGTCCACGGCCGTAATTTCTCCGGATTGCGGATCGCCCAGATGCGGGTGATCCGGCCGCCGGTGATGTCGAAGGCGTAGACCGACACGATGGTGTCGCCGAGTTGCGCCACCAGGCCGGGTTGGCCGTTGACCGTGCGTTCGAGCAGCGTCGTCTCGGGCGCTCGGGCGGCGATGTCGATCCAGGCGCGGGCGATCCGCTCGCCGCCCTCGATCGGGTGGAGGAAGGCCGGAGCCAGACCGCCGCTGTCGGCGGTCGCGGTCGCCTGCGGATCGAGCACACCGATCAGGGCCTCGATATCCCTTGCCTCCCAGGCCCGTTTGAAATCCCTGACCACCTCGGCCCGCTGGGTTCTCGACGGACCCCGCGACGTGCGGATGCGGCGGCGCGCGGAGGAGGCGAGCTGGCGGCAGGCCGCGGGGGTGCGCCCGACGATGTCGGCGACCTCGGCGAAGGAGTAGCGGAATACGTCGTGCAGGACGAACGCCACCCGCTCGGCCGGGGTCATGGCATCCAGCACGACGAGAAAGGCCATGCTGATCGACTCGTCGAGGGTGACCCGGTCGGCGGGATCGACGGGGGCGGGACCACCGAGCCATTCGGAACGGTCGGGTACCGGCTCCGGAATCCATTCGCCCACATAACGTTCCCGCCTGGCTCGCGCCGAGCCGAGCAGATCCAGGCAGATCCGGCTGGCGACCGTCGTCAACCACGCGCCGGGCACGGCCACATCCTGGCGCCGCGACTCGGATAAGGCGTACCAGCGCGCGTAGGTCTCCTGCACCACATCCTCGGCCTCGGCCAGCGAGCCGAGCAGCCGGTAGGCGAGATTGATCAGCTGACGGCGTTCGCTGATCACCGAGCGCGGTCGCGGATCGGTCATGATGTCGGCTCCTTCGGTCGATGCGGTCCTCACCGAATTGACGAAATTGCGACCCGAACTGTGAGACGGCCTGACATTCCGGCCCGCTGTGTCGTCGGACGGTCATGACCACATCCAGCAGAGCGGGAGTTCCCGACATGATCAGTATCGGCATCATTCTCGGCAGTACTCGGCCCAACCGCAACGGTCCGCAGGTCGCCCAGTGGGTGTTGGACACGGCATCGCGGCGCGGCGACGCCGAGTTCGAACTGATCGACCTGCGCGACCACCCACTACCGCATCTGGACGAGCCGGTGGCGCCGATGCTCGGCCCCTCCGTCCATGAGCACACCCGGGCCTGGGCCGAGCAAATCGCCCCGTTCGACAGCTTCGTGATCGTCACCCCCGAGTACAACCACTCGGCCCCCGGAGTGCTGAAGAACGCCATCGACCACCTGTTCGCGCAGTGGGCCGACAAGGCGGTCGGATTCGTCTCCTACGGCGCCGGGGGCGGCGTTCGCGCGGTGGAGCATCTGCGGAATGTCTGCGGCGCCCTGCGCATGGCCGTCGTGAGCCACCAGGTCGCGATCTCGGTACTCACCGATTTCGAGAACTACACCACCTTCACACCGGGCGACCGTCACACCGCCGCCTTGAACACGCTGCTGGATCAGGTCGTCGCATGGGGCGCCGCGCTCGCGCCGCTGCGCCAGCCCAGCGCCGAAACCACGCTCGCCCATTCCTGAGGAGCCCGACATGGTGACAGCACACGACTTCCGACTACTCGCCGACCGCGTCGAGATCCAAGCGCTCGGCGGCGAATTCACCGACGCGGTGATGATGCGCGATTTCGACCGCCTGGCATCACTGTTCACCGACGACGCGGTTCTGCGCATCCCCGACGCGGGCATCGAAATCGCGGGCCGCGCGGAATTCCGGACCACAATGCGGCTGATGCAGGACGCCTGGGAGTATTTCGTGCAGCACACCCATCCCGGCGCGATCGACATCGACGGCGATACCGCTACCGGCCGCGCCCACATCTGTGAGCTCGGCCGGTTGAAAAGCGGCGATTCCCATATGAACTACGCGATCTACCACGACCGCTACCGGCGAACGGCCGACGGGTGGAAGTTCACCGAACGGGTCTACCGGATCCGATACCTCGACAATTCGCCACTACCGGGCTCACCGCCGACAGAGCACGGACTCGGTGTGGACGTATCCGCGGAGGAATCGCGCAGGTGACGAGCCGGCCGCGGGCGTTCCTCGGCGGGTCGATGACCCTTGTCCTCGACGCCGCGCCCATGCCGGGTGGCGGCGCTTCGGACACGGCTCAGGAGTAGTCACGGGGTGTGCAGGGATGTGTCGATAGCGCGCAGTTGTTCGGGTTCGACGGCACGCAGAACCGCGAGGGACGCTGTGACGGCCAGGTCGCTCGCCGCGCCGATGTCGGCGCCCGCGACGATAACCGCGCGGTAGGCGATATCCAGGCTGATGCCGAGGAGCATGGTCGCCAGTGTCTCCGCACCGCCGTGAATGGGTGTTCCGCGTTCGGCGTAGTTGGCTCGCAACCGTTCGGCGATACGCGGTTCGAGGGCGGCCGACAGCCGACGCCCGGGATGGGTGTCGTCGTATCTGTTGTCGAGCAGGACGCGGAAACCTTCGGGGTTGCGGCGCGCGTAATCGAACAGCGACTCGACCGAATAGATTGCCCGCTGCCCGTATTGCATTGTCTCGCCGCGGTCGTAGATCTCGAACATCCAGGTGGTCAGTGCGGCGAGCTCTCGCTCGATCACAGCGTCGACGAGTGCGTCGCGCGAGCCGAAGTGGGCGTAGAGCGTCATCCTCGAGGTATCGGCGCGCTGGGCGATCGCGTCCATCGTGGCTCGGTCGACGCCGACCTCGGCGATCACCGCGCACGCCGCATCGAGCAGTTCGGTGTCGGTGGGGCGGTTGCGGGTACTGCGGCGCGCCGTCTTTCGGCGATCCGGATGCCCGGTTCCCGTCACGCTCCCTCCCTTGCTGCGTCGACGTTTGTCGTGCGTGCCGTTCGTGGCGGTGCTACTACTGGTCGGGCCCAGCCATCGGGTAGGGGTTCCCGGTCGGGTCGCCCGTTGGTTGTGCGAGATTGCCGAAGTAGGCCGCCTCGACCATATCGCGGCGATCACGAAGCTCGGTCGCCGAGCCCGACAGAGCGGCCCTGCCGTGATGGAGCACGACCGCCGAATCGGCGATCGACAACGCCAGTTCGATGTGTTGTTCGACCAACACCACTGCCATGTGCTGGTCGTCGGCGATCACACGCAGTCGCGGCAGCAGGTCCTCGACCGCGATCGGCGACAGTCCGAGGCTGAGTTCATCGATGAGCAGTATTTTCGGTGCGCACAGCAGCGCTTTCGCCAGTGCGAGCATCTGTTGTTCGCCGCCGGAGAGTGTGCCGCACCGGCGCGAGCGCATCGACCCGAGCTTGGGGAAGTAGTCGAGGACGTCATCGATGGACGGGCCGTGTTTGCGCCGGCCCAGGCGCAGGTTGTCATCGACCGACAATCGGTGGAACACGCCGCGGCTGTCGGGTACCAGGATGACGCCGCGGCGCGCGTTGCGTTCGACGCGTCGGTCCAGAGGCTCGCCGAGCGCGGTGATGGTGCCCGAGAGCAGCGGAAGCGCCCCGACCGAGGCGAGCAGGGTTGTGGTCTTGCCTGCCCCGTTCGGTCCGAGGAGCGCGAGAATCTCGCCGGAGCGCACCTGGGCGTCCAGATCGCGCACCGCGGGGACGCCGCCGTATCCGACAGTGAGCCCTTCGATACTCAGGGCCGGCTTCGCCACGGACAGCGGCGATTCGGCTGTCGCCGGGCTGGTCATTCGGTCTCTCCTGCCGGTCGGGCGGCGGTCGCCAGTGGTGCCTGGTCGTTGTCGCCGGGCTGGGCGGTGCCCAGATAGGCGGCGATCACGCGGGGGTCTTCTCGGATTCGGGCAGGCTCCCCGGCGGCGATGACGACGCCGAAGTCCAGAACATACAGTCGCGCACAGATGTCGAGGACCAGTGACATGTCGTGGTCGATGAGCAGCACGCCGATGCCTGAGGCCGCGACCCGCCGCAAATGGCGGCCGAACTCCCGGCTCTCGTGGGTGTCCAGTCCCGCGGCGGGTTCATCGAGCAGCACCACCCTGGTGCCGCCGACCAGCGCGCGCGCCACGCCGACCAGTTTCTGCTGGCCGAGCGTCAGCTCGCCGGGACGCCGGGCGGAGACGCCGGGCACGCCAACCAATTCCAGTGCCGCTTCGATAGTCTCACTCGGCAGCGCGGAACCTCCGACGATGTCGGAGAACAGGGTGCGCAGACCGGTCGGCTGTACGGCGACGGCAAGGTTCTGCGCGACCGTCAGGTCCCCGAACAGCTCCCCCGCCTGCCATGTTCGGGCCAGCCCGGCTCGGCGGCGTCGATGCGGGCCGAGCCGATCGAGCGCGGCTCCCGCGAGTGTGACCTGTCCGGTGGCCTCTGTGAATCCGGTGACCGCGTCCACGAACGTTGTCTTTCCCGCGCCATTGGGTCCGATCAGGCCCACGATCTCACCGGAGTCGACGGCGATGTCGATATCGGTGTTGGCGACGACACCGTCGTAGTGCACCGATAGCCCGTGCGTGCGCAACAGGGGCGCCACATTCTCAGACATGCGCTGCTGCCTCCTTTCCCGCGTCCGCGACGCGTTCGCCGGTCGGCTCGCGGCTGGGCCGACGCGAGAGAACCGATCCGATGGACTCGATCCCCGAGGCGACCGCACCCGCGATGCCGACGGGATTGAGCACGGCCATCAGCAGCAACACTCCCGCGGCGATGAGGTCGTAGTATTCGCCGAGTTCGAGAGTCTGGTTGAGGAACACGTAGCCCACACCGAGCGGGCCGACCGTTCCGGCGAGGAACGCGCCCGAGACGGAAGTGATACCGCCGACGTAGGTCATCGCCAATACCGTCAGTCCGATCATCACGGTGAACGAACCCGCCGAGAGCTGGCCTCTGCTGTAGCCGATCAGGCAGCCGCCGATACCCGCGAGGAACGCCGAGACGGCGAAGCCGAGTAATTTCGTTGCCGCGACGTCGATTCCCACCGATGCCGCGGCGCGTTCATTGGAGCGCACCGCCAACAGCGCACGGCCGGTCGCGCCCCCCATGATCCGCATCACCGCCAGCGTGCAGATCGCCACGACCACCAGGACCATCAGCGAAAAGCGCAGGGTCACAAGGTCGGTGCCCTCACGGACCCCCAGGTCGATGCCGAAGATGGTCGGGTCGGCGATGAGGTTGCCCTGTGCCGGGGTCAGCGAAGGGTTGTTGAACACGAAGCTCTGAATCGCCAGCGCGGCGGCCAGCGTCACCACCGCCAATTGGGCGCCACGGATGCGCAGTGCGGGCACCCCGACCAGGACCCCCAACGCGGTGGCGGTCAAGGCAGCCGCGATCATGCCGAACGGAAACGGCACATGCCAACTGTCGGACAGCTTCGACAACGCGAATCCCGCCGTGCCCGCGAAAGCCATACTGGCCAGTGAGATCTGACCGAGGTACCCGGTCAACAACACCAGCGACAGTGCGATCAGCGACAGGATGATCGAGGTGACGACGCCGTAGCGCCATGTTCCCGTTGTCGCGACGATCGCGAGGACGGCGATCGTCACGACCACCAGGGTCGGCGCGATCCGGATCCGCGGGATGCGCACGGCGGGCATCCTGACCGCCCCGAGCGAGCCGCGAGCGGGAATCCGGCCGCCCAGCAGGAACAACGCGATCACGACGATCACGAACGGCACCGCGTCGCCGAGTCCGGCTTGCGCCCAATTCGGCAACCAGTCCTTGGTGTCGATCCACAGGACGACCGCCTGGAAAGACCCCAGCGCCAACCCCGCCGCGCAGGCGACGGCGAACGACGACAGTCGCCCGACCAGCGCCGCCGCCAATGCCGGAATCACATAGAACGTGTAGCTCGTCTCGTTCAGCCCGATGGTGAACGCGGCGAGCACCCCGATGAGCCCGCAGGCGGCGCCGGTCAACGTCCACACGATCGCGGCGAGCCGATCGGGCGAATATCCGGTCAAGCGTGCCGCGAGTTCGTCTTCGGAGCCCGCGCGAGTCGCGATACCGGCGGTGGTGAGCGTGAAATAGGCCCGCACACCGACCGCAACGGCGATCGCGACCGCGGCCAGGACGAGATCGGAGACGTTGACCATCGCACCGGCCACCGTCACGGTGTTCTCCGGCAGGATCGGTGCGGCGAAAAGGTTTTCGGTGTCGAACCGCAACCCCACCAACGCCTGGATGAACAACATCAGCCCGACCGAGGCGACCACCTGTGCCAATACGGGCGCGTGGCGCAGCGGCCGGAACACCACCAGATGCGCCAGCAGCGCCCATGCCGCCGCCGAGGCGACCCCCAACGCGATCGCCGCCGTCATCGGCGTCGGATGATCTTCGCTGCCGAGCGCGATGCTGCCGATCGGCAGGACGAACGTCCCGTCGGTGCGAAGCGCCGCCACGACATAGACCGCCCACAGCGCGAACGCGCCCTGCGCGAAATTGATGATTCCCGTCGCGGCGTGCACGCCTACCAGCGACGAGGCCAGGACCGCGTACACCGCGCCGGTCGACAGGCCTAGAAAGACGAACTGCAAGAACTGGCCCATGTGCCCTGATTTCTGTGGATAGCCGAGGCCGTGGTCGACAGGCCGCCGCAGGCGCGGGCGGCCTGCCGACCACGGTCACCCAGGTCGATTACGCTGCGCCCGGGATCAGCTTCAGAACCTCGGGGCTCGGGGTGATGAACCCTCCGGAAACCGGGGTGGTCTTCTTGTCTCCGGTCACCTCGAACAGCAACATGTCCGTGGTGCAGTTGGGTGTCGTGGCCTTGCCGCAGGTCAGTTTCGGGCCGAGGAAGCTCTGATAGTCGGTGAGCCCCTTGAGCGCGGTGAGGATCGCAGGCCCGGTGAACTCCGCCGGGCGCGCCGAGGTCAGCGCCTGAGCGAGATCGACGAATGTGGCGAAGGTGCCGTACGCGTAGAACCCGGCCGTCCCACCGGCATTGTCGATGAATTGCTGCGCCGTCTTCAGATTGGTTTTCGCCGGCTCGGGAGCCGACTCGATGGCGGGCGGCAGCCACACCGGCGAATACGTCTGAGCGCCGACGGCCTGTGCCCCCATGACGTCGATGAATTCCGTGCACGCCGCGAGAAATACGGTGCCGGAATACTTTACCGACCTCAAGGCTTGGGCCAGCTTGTTACAGGTGTTGTCGTTGGGCGCGGTCATCAGACCGCCCGCGGCGGGGGAACCGTCCGCGATCGTGGACGCGAGTGCGGTGAAATTCGGTCCGGCGGGCGGGTAGTAGGCGCTCTTGACGTCGATGCCCAACTGCTTGCCCAACGGCGTGAGAAGGTTGTCGAACACCTGATGCGCTTGGGGCAGGTCGGAGTTGACCAAGGTCAACGAGGTCTTCCCGGCCTGCTTGAGCGATTGCAGGAACCCGACCAGGAATGCCGCCGCGGGCGGGCCGAAGAATACGCGGTTCTCGGTGACCGCGCCGGTCGCGGTATTGAAGGGAATCTGGCCGACCAGCGGAATTCCCGCGGACGTCAGGATCGGCATGGCTGCCGACGATTCGGCGTTGTAGCCGTCGACCGCCGCCACCACACCGGCCTGCACGAACTGGTTGGCGCAGGAGATCGTCGACTCCGGCGAGGTGTTGTCGATACCGCAGTCGACGACCTCGATCGGGCGGCCGTTGATGCCGCCGATCTGGTTGTTGATGTACTCGAGCGCCGCGTTCTTGCCCGTTGTCACACCCGCCTGGGTCGCCGGGCCCTTCGACGGATTGAACAGGCCGAGCTTGATCGGCGCACCGGATGCCTTGATACCCGGCGTAATCGCGGTCGTGTTGCCGCCCGCATCGGAATTGTTGTTGTCGCTACATGAAACGACGGAGAACACACACGCGGCGGCTAACGCCGCCGCGGCGATTCGGCCGGTTTTGATACCCATTCTGAATGCCTCTCCAGGCCGGGCGTGCCAGCGATCAACATCCGGCCATCCCGTCGAGCTACACATTTCGACGCCGGATCGCACGTTCGACGATTTCCGGCGACCCGATCTCGATTGTGATCTGGGCCACTAGAAGCTAACTCAGCCTTACACGAGTGTCAAGCTGAATCCCGCCAGCTATTTCCAGGGTGAAATACGAGGCGAGATGCCCTGTCCGCGTAGTCGGCCGGGAATCCGAGCCCGGTCTACCGCGCCCCGGCCGCGGACGGCGCAAGGCCGACAGCGATGAGCGGATTCCTTCTGCGGCATGTTCGGCCCGGTCCTGCGATCCGATTTCAGCGGCGAGACGGCTCGGTTATGGTGAGACTATTAGAGCTTATGTTGTCTCACGACGTGAAGGAGCCTGACCATGCCGAGGGCCGACCAGACACGACCTATGACCGACCATCCGTTCGATTTCTATTACGCGCCGGACAAGGAGTTGCGCCCGGCACCCCCGCGTGCCAGCGACTCCTCCGGTCTATGGAAGCGCCCCTGCGAACTGGTCCTCTCGTCGTGGTTGACGGTGGCCGAGCAGCCCGCCGACACCGAACTCAATCGCCTTTTCGCCGACCACTTCTGGCAGGGCGACGAGATGATGGACGCCGTTGTCGAGGCTTTCCGTGCGACCGGCATGGAGCGCGGGCGCGCGATGTTGGACCAGGCTCTCATCCACGGCATCGACAGCGTCGAGGATGCCCCGCAGGCGTTGTCGGACCTCTTCCGAAGCCTGGACAACCCGCCCGAATGGCACGATCCGGACCAGTGGGAGCGGGGTCGGCGGCTGTGGACGGATTCGTCCTTCTCGGGGAAGCTGTGCATGGCTGTGCTCGATTTCATGGCCACATTCGTCGGGGAGGAAGTGTCGAGCGCGGTCGGAGCGACCGGCCGTTACGTGGGCGACTTCGCGACACGAAACCTCGAGACGAACCTGTGGTTCGCCGCCATGGCCGAACCCGATGCGGTGCAACGCAACTCACCACGGTTCCATGACACGATCCGAGTCCGGCTCATGCACTCCCAGGTCCGGGCCGGACTACGGCGTTCCTGGGGTGACGAGCATTTCGCCCATCACGGCAACCCTATTTCGAACACCTCGATCATGGGCGCTTCGTTGTCGTTCGGTTTGTTCCCGCTGCTGCTCGACCACGCGCACGGCCGCACCCACACGCGCGACGAACTCAACGACGTGACGATGTACTGGGCATACATCGGCTATATATTCGGCGCGGCAGAAGAATTGGTCCCGAGAAACCTCGACGACGCGTTGGCTGCCCTGCACTACCAATTCAGCACCATCGGCGGGCCGTCGGACTGGACCGCGTCGATGGCCGTGGCCGCCACCGAGCACTTCGGCGGCCACGGCCTGAAAACGCGAATGAGAGTGGCGGCTGCTGCGCCGGTGCTCGGCGTGATCGCGTACTTCAGCGGCGCACCGGGTGTGCGAGCACTGTTGCGGGACACACCACTTCGGGCCGTTCGTATCCAGCCGTGGGATACCGTCACGAAGTGGATCGTGGCGACGAACGTCACCGTCCGCAGAATCGGCGACCGGCTTCCCGGCTCCGACCGTCGCGCTCGCCGCCGACTCGATAGAGGCGACTTCTTCTGGCGGTTGGTGGTCTGGCACACCCGGCATACCTCCGCGAAGAAAGGCGTGACGTCGACGCGCTACACCCACCACAACGACACCGCCGCCACCGCGATCGGGTGCCCCATCGCCCGACCAGCCGGTTGAGCCGGTCTCGGTGCTGTCGGTACCGGAGGGCAAGTCGGTGCCGGAAGGCTGGTACTCGATATCCGACGACACCGAGAATGCCGTAAGTCGGTGTGCTCAATGAGGGCGGATGAGGTCGAGCGTGCCGAGATCGCGGATCGCCTCGCACCCACGGCGCAGCATGACTGCCATCATCTCGTCACCGCGCTCGGTGGTCGAGGCGAACGCGCAACCGAGCGTCGAGATCAACGGCACCTGCAACATGCCGAATCGGTAATCCTGCCAACATGTTTGCCGGTCGTACCCGGTGATCCCGTACTCCAGCAGCGCGTCGTGGTAGCGGTCGACGAGATCGGCTTCGCTCTCGCGCCGCGCGTCGGGAAGCAGGCTGGTACCGAGGAAATAGGCGAGATCGCGAGCGGGCAGCCCGACGCCCATGGTCTGCCAGTCGACCACGCTCACCGCGCCCATGCCCGCGTCGAACAGCAGATTGTCCAGCCGGTAGTCACCGTGCATGAGCGAGAACCGTTCCCGCTTGTCCAGCAGCCACGGCGTGACGAGTCGCATGGCGGCGGTGAGAGTCTCGCGGTCGCCGACGGCGAGCCGTTGACCGAGTTTGTCCAGGACGATGTCGGCGGCCATCCGGGAGATCTCGCCGAGCCCTTCGGACGCGCCGATATCCCCCGGTTTGGGCATCGCGCATTCGGTGAGCGAAAGCCAGTGGGGATCACACCAACTCGGCCCGTGCAGACCGGCCAGTGCGGTGACCGCCAATTCCGCGTCGTCGGCGCCGCACCCTGCCAGCTGGTCGCCCTGCACCGCGGGGGTCAGATCGGCGAGCAGCAGGGCGAATTCGCTCCCGTCGTCGTTGATGGCGCTGAAGTAACAGCGCGGGGTCGGCACACTCAGGCCCGCCGCCGCTTTCGCGTAGAACGCGACCTCGCTCACGTACCCGAGCACGACCCCGGCCCGCACCGCGTCATCGAGTACGGGAAGTTTGATCACGAATGTGGCGGGCAGGTCGCCCGGATCGGAAAGGTAGGTCGGCGTGACGCGGTACGTCGCGCCGGTCTGGCCGGTGCCGACCGGTTGGACGTCGACATCGCCGATGGTCACCGCGGTGTCGGCGGTGCTCAACGCGGCGGACAGCCACGCACCGGTCACGTCGTCGGGTCGGCGCGGAATCGTCGCGGGTGCGGTCATGGCGCTCACATTCTCTCGAAGCGCCTGGCGGCGCGATGGATCGGCGATACGGCGGCCGGGGCTCGTGTCATGGGCCGACCGCTCGCTCGCGATAGGCGGTGACGATCGGTTCGAGTTCGTCGGGGGTGCAGCCGTGCAGGATCACCGCGTCTGCGCCGTAGTCGAATTCGTGGCGGATCCGCCCCACGCAGCGCGCGGCGGAGCCGGTGGCCGAGGGTTCCAGCCATTCCTCGGGCAGGAGCGTGGCGATATGCTCGATCTGTTCCGTCGATGCCTTGTGGTCGATGCCGCCCGGAATCGCGGTGACGACCGGGTCGGCCCGGAAACGTTGCAGGACAGCGGGATCCCAGTCATTGGTTCGGACGAGTAGATCGCCGTAGCCCTGGAGATAGGTCGCCAGGCGCGCGACGGTCTTCTTCAGCCGCAATTCCTCGGGAAGATGATCGCCGACGGTCGCCAGACACGACCACACCCGCACGGCGTCGGGGTCGCGGCCCGCCTGCTCGGCCGCCTTCTTCACGATGTCCACACTGCGGCGCAGCGTGTCGGGGGTGAAATAGGTGTGCAGGATGACGTCGTCGAAGGCTCTGCCGCCGAGGGCGAGCGACCGGGGACCGAAGGCGACGAGACCGAGGCGGATATCCTCGTCGAAATCCGGATCGAGGAAGAGCATCTGGTATCTGCCGATCGGTCCGTCGTGGCCGATGATGACCTCCCCGCGCCACAGCCTGCGCATCACCTGCGCGAAATCCTCCATCTGGGCCGTGGTCACCGCGGGCACGCCGAACGCGGCGTACATGGCCGCGACGCCGCGCCCGATGCCGAGGGTGAACCGTCCGCCGGACAGCCGGTGCATGGTCGTCGCCCATGATCCGGTGATGAGCGGATGGCGGGTGTTGTGATTGGTCGCGGCGGTGGCGATCCGCATGCGCTCGGTGACCGCGCACGCAGCACCCACCAGCGAGGCCGCCTCTTTGACATTCCAGCGTTCGGAGATGAACGCGGTGCCGAAGCCGAGTTCCTCACCCCGGCGGGCCTCGTCGACCAGGGTCCGCGGACCCGCACCGCCCGCGCCCGCCAGCAGGTAGTAGCCCAGTTCATCGAGTACGCGCGGACTCATCGGGCGACTTCCCCGACGGCGAACCCGCCGACAACCGAGGGAACTGGGAATGTGGCCTGCGTCATGAGCGGCCTTCCATGTGAAGTAGTTGACACTCGTCAAATAAGTTAGTTGTCGAGCGTCTAATATCGCAAGGGTGCCTTCGCCGACCCCACGACTGACGCAGCCGGAGCGCGTCGAGATCTCCAACCGCCGACTGGTCCGAGCGGCGTTCGAATTGATCGCCGAAAAGGGATGGGAAGCGACGACGGCCGCCGAGATCGGCAGGCGCGCCGGTTACAGCCGCGCCATGGTCCACGCCCGCTACGGCAGCAAGGACGCCGTACTCGAAACCTTCTTCCGCGACGACTACGTCGAACGGCTCGCGCCCGATCCGCGGCCGGACGCCACCGGACTCGAGCGCGCCGTCGCCCATTTCGACCGCGTCGCCCAACTCCACGGCGAAGATCCCGACTTCCTGCGCGGGATGTTCATCGCGGCGTTCGAGGCGGTCAAAACCACCTCAGGCCTTCGCCCCCGCGTGCGGAGTTACCTGCGGCACGGAACCGGCGGGGTCGAGGCGGGCCTGCGCGACGGGATTCGGGACGGATCGGTCCGCGCCGATATCGATATCGAACGCGCGGCGGCCGATATCGCCACGGCGATATTCGCGGTCGCCTACCGATGGACGGTATTCCCCGACGAGTTCGATCTGATTCCGGAGCTGGAATACGTTCGGGCCCGGCTGGTCCGGACCTACGGCCGGAACCGGTAGTCCGATCACAGCGGCGCGGTGTTCCACCACTGGTCGTAGATCTCCTGCCCGGTGTGGTGATCCCAGTTGACATCGATGATCGCCCAGGCGCGGTCCGGATCGTCGAAACGCAGGGTGAGCAATCCGGTATTGCCGCCCGGATAGTAGCTCCACCGCACCTTGCCGGAACCGGACGGACGGGTCCAGGCCGTCTCGCGGGTGGTGTCGTTGTCGATATTGGTCTGGAAGGTCGAATCGCGACGCGGATCTCCGCGGCGGAAAGACCATACGTAGTAGTGGATTCCGTTGTCCTGCGTGCATTCGAGCGCGGGCGCTCCCCCATTGTTGAGGACGTTCAGGTCGGTGCAACGCGCACCCTGGTAGCCGGAATCGGCGGGCGCGGCGGGCAGCAGGGCCGGAAACAGCGCGACGAGTTCGTTATCTCGTCCCCATGCTGTGACCTTCGGGGCGGTGGTCGTCACCGACGGCGGCGAGGCGGTGACGGACGCGGCGGTCGGCGGGTCCGAGACGGGAATCCCACTGCCGGACACAGTGTTTCCCAGCCCGGTGGTGATCGCGACCGCGAGCGCGACCACCCCGAGTACGACCGACGCGCCGATCGCGGCGGCGACGGCACGGGACCGGCGGCGCCCCGCGGGCGGCGGCGCGGGGGTGACAACCGGGGGTCGTACGTCCGGGGGCGGCGGCGGTGGCGGGGTGAGCGCCCGCGTCACGGCGGCGGCGAAGGCCCCGCAACTGTCATAGCGTTCGGCAGGGTATTTGGCCATCGCGGTCGCGACGACCTCGTCGAGCGCGGGCGGCAGCGACGGATCGGACCGCGACGGTCGCGGCGGCGGTTCGGCCAGATGCGCGTGCAATACCGCCGCGGGCGAGGTGCGGATGAATGGCAATGTGCCGGTGAGCATCTGGTACAGCGACGCGCCCAGCGCGTAGATATCGGCCCGATGGTCGACGGTCTCACCGCGGATCTGCTCGGGCGCGGCGTAGCCGAGGGTCGCGATCAGCGCGCCCGCCGCGGTCAGACCGGTGCTGTCGTCTCGGCTGCGCGCGATCCCGAAATCGGTGACGAATATCTGGTCGCGCCCGTCGGAGTCGACTCCGACGAGGATATTGGCGGGTTTGACGTCGCGATGGAGCAGTCCGCGCCGATGGGCGGCGTCGAGCCCCGCCGCGGCCTGCGTGATGATCGCCGCGATGCGCGGCAACGGCAGCGTCCGGCGACCCCCGGCGATCAGATGGGAGACGTCGGAGCCCGCGACATACCGCATCGAGATCCACAGCGCGTCGTCCTCGCTGCCCCGGTCGTAGATCTCCACGATATTCGGATGATCAAGTCGGACGGCCAGTTCGGCCTCCCGTTCGAAACGCGTGCGGAATTCCGGATCCGCGCCGACGGAGGTGTCGAGTACTTTGAGGGCGACCGAGCGTGGTAGCCGAGGATGGCGGGCCAGGTACACCACACCCATTCCGCCCGCACCGATCGTCCGCTCGATCCGGTATCCGGCGAATACCGTCCCGCTCCGCAGCACCATAGTTCGTCCTGTCCCAGCTCAGATCGGCGCGCCGACCCACCATCGGTCGAAGAGATCCTGGCCGCTGCTCCCGCCCGACGCGGCGACGGTGCAGAAATTCCTGGACCGATCATCGAACGCTACTTCCAGCAACCCGAAACCGGCGATACTGTCGATCGACCATCGGACCGTACCGCTGCCCGAGGTTCGCACCCACCGCTGCTCGCGCACTTGCGCGCGTCCGGAGGTGTCGGGGGAATAGGTTCTCGCCCGCTTCAGCGGATCACACCGGACATTGACATTGATACCGCCGTCGTCGGCGGCGGGACAGTGCAGCCACGAACCGGCGTCGTCGTTGACCGCGCACCGCATCCCCTGGTATCCGGTGCCCTCGGGATCGCTCGGCAGCAGACGCGGGAAGATGTCGACGACGAAAGACGCGGCGCCCCACGGCGACGCCGCCGGGGTGGTCGGTGCCGGAGAGGAAGCCGCCGACGCCGATGACGGCGCCGGGGTCGATGAGATCGGGCCCGCGACGGGAGAACTCGGCGATCCGGTGACCGCCCGCACGACGACGGCGGCGGCGATCACCGCCACGACCACCAGCGCCGACAGCGCGATCAACGCGGGACGGAGGCGGCGTCCGACGGGGGGCGGCGGCGGACTCGGCGTCGGCGGGCGATCTGGCGTGTTCGGGATCCGCGGCCCGTCGAGCGCGCGGATCGCCGCTGCCGCCAGCTCACCGCAACTGCCGTATCGGTGCGCCGGATTCTTCGCCATGGCCCGTGCGACGACCTCGTCGAGGGCGACAGGCAGCCGGGGGTCGGCCAGCGAGGGTCGCGGTGGCGGCTCGTTCAGGTGCGCGTGAATTGTCGCGCCCGGCGCTCGTCGACCGAAAGGTACGCTGCCGGTAAGCATTTCGTATAGCGTGCAGCCGAGTGCGTAGACGTCGACACGGTGGTCGAGCGGGGCTCCGCAGAGTTGTTCCGGTGCGGCGTAGGCGAAGGTGGCAGGCACCGATCCCGCGGTGGTGAGCGAACCGGAGGCGTCGAGCGATCTGGCGATGCCGAAATCGGTGATGCGAACCGTGTCCGACCCGTCGTCGGCGGCGGAGACCAGGATATTGGCCGGTTTCACATCACGGTGCAGCAGTCCGCCGCGATGCGCCGCGTCCAGGCCGCGCGCGGCTGCCTCGATGATGCGCACCGTCCGGTGCGGCGGCAGCGCCGCGGGGCCCCGCCTGATCAATTCGGCCGCGTCGACACCGTCGACATAGCGCATGGCGATCCAGAGCAGGTCGCCTTCGGCGCCCCTGTCGTAGATCGACACCACATTCGGATGTTCGAGCCGCGCGGCGAGTTCGGCCTCCCGCTCGAAGCGCGCCCTGAACTCCGCGTCGGCGGCGAGTCCGGAGTCGAGGATCTTCACCGCGTCCCTGCGCGGCAACCGCGGATGCTCGGCCAGGTACACCGCACCCATACCGCCGGAACCTATTCGCCGGACGATGCGATACCCGGCGAAGACCTCGCCCGGACCCATGGACACCGCGCCTGCTCCTCCCTGCCCGTGAACCACCGGCAGCCTCAGTCGCGGCGGCCCTCGCGGAAGTAGCGGATCGGCCCGAAGAAGTTCACGGCAATCACGAAGGCCCACTTCACTTTGCTGCCGTTGACCTTCTCGGCCGGACGCATCGCCAGATCCGCCCACGCCGTCGCCGCCAACGACAACTGCACGCTCGCGAGAACCAGAACGACAGTCTGCTGCCACGGCGCCAATTCGGCGAACTTCTTCTTCCGCAATCTCCGCGCCGGCGTGGCCTGGCTCATCGTTCCTCCTGGTGTGGGCGACGAGCGTGACCTCCACGCTCGATACCATTATTGCTACAGCACCGCGCAGGAACACCGCCCGCTCAGTACGCGCCGTCTCCCTCGGCGACGGCCCGCACGGTCTTGGCGATGATCCGCAGATCCAGCAGCATGGACCAGTTCTCGACATAGGACAGATCGAGTTCGACCGATTCCTCCGGAGCCAGATCGGAACGGCCGCTGACCTGCCATAGGCCGGTGACGCCCGGCCGGACCAGCAGACGCCTGCGGGTAACGCCGTTGTAGGAACGCACCTCGCGGCGCACCTGCGGGCGGGGGCCGACCACGCTCATGTCGCGGCGCAGCACGTTGAAGAACTGCGGAAGTTCATCGACGCTGTATTTGCGCAGGAACCGGCCGACCGGGGTGACCCGTGGATCGTTCTCGAGTTTGAAGAACAACGGATTGCCGCCGTTACCCGCGATCAGCGCGGCGATCTCGCGGTCCGCGTGCACGTACATACTCCGGAATTTGATCATCCGGAAAGGTTTGCCGTCCATACCGATTCGCTCTGAAAGGTAGAAGACCGGACCTTTGCTGGTGAGTTTCACGACGACGGCGACGACCAGCAGCGCGGGTGCGATCAGGGTCAGCGCGAGCGATGCGAAGCAGATGTCGAAAACGGCCTTGCTCAACGAGAGCGCGCGATCGTATCGGGGCTTCTCGATATGCAGCATCGGCATACCGGCCAGCAGTTGACTCGACATCCTGGTACCCGAGATGTCCATGACGCCGGGCGCGACGATGAGCTCGGCGCCAACGGTGTCGAGATCCCAGGCCAGGCGGCGGATATCGTGCGGGCCGAGCCGGTCGGTCGCCATCACGACGACGGTGTCCGCGCCGGTGCGACGGGCCGCGCGCACGACCGAACGGTCGTCACCCGCCACCGGGATCTCCCGGTCGCCGACCCGGATCGTCGCGGGTGCGCCCGGATCGGGACCGGTCGCGGTGCACACTCCGACCACGTCATAGCCGTGCAGGTGATCGCGCGAGAACGCGGCGGCGATGGCGCGCGCCGCGTCGGGTCCGCCCACCACGAGCACCGAATGTCGATAGCGGCCGAGGGCTCGGCTCCTGGCGGTATGGCCGCGCCACATCATCCGGGTCGCCGCCAGACCGGCCAGGCCGAGCGGCAGCGCGACGGTGAGATAGTCGTAGGTCGCCTCGACCCGCAGCGCCAGCGAGACGATCGCGATCAGCCCGAACAGATGCAATGTCGCGGAGACCAGGCGTCGATACTCCGCACCGCCCGCGCCGACCGTGCCCCTGGAGCGGGAGTCTTTCCAGCCGAGCAGGATGGACCAGGCCACCACGATGCCCACCGAGAGCACGGTGTTGGGGAGGTCGAGCGCTGGATCCCAGACCAGCGGCCGAGGGGAGGAGGTGCCGAGGGCGAACAACTGGGCGAACAACACCGATACCGCCACCACGATGACGTCGGTGACGACGATGCGGCGCAGGTAGTTGGTGCGCCAGTCGCCCCGTTCGCCGGGACGGGCGACGTGCGGGCGCGAGCCGACCGCGCCACTGGGGACAGCCAGCTCGAAAACCATGAGAAGCACCTGCTCGAAACTTGAACCGTCGCATTTTTCCGCGGCCCGCGAGGCGTCGCGGAAATCCCTTGGGCAGCACGTCCGGCGACGTTGTGCGGAGACGATTCGAAGCCGGGCCGATCTGTTGCGAAAGTATTGCTCTCCGCGCCGGTTCCGCACAAGTGATGGGAGGCAGCTCACAATGACGGCGAGTTTCGGTACACACAGATCGGGTACGTGCGGACAACATGAGGCGTCGGCAAGATCATCCCCCGCGTCCGATCCCCGCGCGCGGGACCGTCCTGCGGTAACTGAGAACATGCTGTTCACCCGGGGATCGATGAATTCGGAGACCCTCCGACTCGCAATCGCGGCGCGCGGATGCTAATTTTTCCCGGTCGGCAGAGGAGTCAGCTTCTCGGACTTCGGGGCGCCGCCGATATCGGTTGAGTTTTCGAGTGGAGCCGCGTGCGTTGTCGTTTGTGTGACTCGGTCCGGTTGTCGAGCGTTGTGGACCTCGGAGCCACACCTCCGTGTGAGAAGTTCCTGTCCGCAGCCGAACTCGACCTGCCGGAACAGACCTATCCGCTGCACCTGCGGGTCTGCGCGGACTGCCTGCTGTTACAGATACCGGCGCTCATCACCCCCGAGGACACCTTCACCGAATACGCCTATTTCTCCTCCTATTCCGACAGTTGGGTCCGCCACGCCGCGACCTTCGTCGACGAGGCGATCACCCGGCTCGGACTCACCGCGGACTCGTTCGTGGTCGAGGTCGCCAGCAATGACGGCTACCTGTTGCGCAGTGTGGTCGACGCCGGTATCGGCTGCCTCGGCATCGAACCCTCGGTCAACGTCGGTGCCGCCGCGCGCGAAGCCGGGGTGCCCACCGTCACCGCCTTCCTCGACGAGGCGCTCGCGGCGAGGGTGCGCGCCGAACACGGACCCGCCGACCTGGTGGTGGCGAACAATGTCTACGCCCACATCCCGGATCTGCGCGGTTTCACGCGGGCGTTGCGGACGCTGGTCGCCGAGGACGGCTGGCTCTCGATAGAGGTGCACCACGCGCTGAATCTCGTGCGACACGGTCAGTTCGACACGATCTATCACGAGCATTTCCAGTACTACACGCTCCTGTCGGCCCAGCGCGCGCTCGCGAGCGCCGGACTGGCGGTGGCCGACGTGACCGAATTGCCCACACACGGCGGATCGCTGCGGATCTGGGCGCGCCCGCGGGCGGTGGCCGAACCGACCGAACGGGTGGCCGAACTGCTCGCACGAGAAGCAGCCGCGGGACTGCACGATATCGAGGGATACGCGGCGCTGCGCACCCGCGCCGAGACCGTGCGCCAGGATCTGTTGCGCTTCCTGCTGGAACAGCGCGCGGCCGGGCGACGGGTGGTCGGCTACGGAGCGCCCGGCAAGGGCAATACGCTGCTGAACTACTGCGGCATCCGGCCCGATCTGCTCGAGTACACGGTGGACCGCAACCCGTACAAACACGGCCGCTACACCCCCGGCACCCGCATCCCGATCCATCCGCCCGAGCGCATCGACGCCGACCGCCCCGACGTGGTGGTGGTACTGCCGTGGAATCTGGAATCGGAGATCACCGCACAACTGCGTCATATCGGCGAGTGGGGCGGGCGATTGGTCTATCCGATGCCCACCGTGCGGGTCATCGACCCGAGCGTCATCGGCCCCGACGTCGTGGAGGTCGTCCCGGTATGAAGGTCGTGCTGTTCTGCGGCGGGTATGGAATGCGTATGCGCCACAGCGATACCGATGTGGTGCCCAAACCGATGCAGATGGTCGGCCCGCGCCCGCTGATCTGGCACGTCATGCGGTACTACGCGCATTTCGGGCATCGGGAGTTCATCCTGTGCCTGGGGTACGGGGCCCACCACATCAAGAATTTCTTCCTCACCTACCAGGAGACGATGTCGAACGATTTCGTCATTCGCGGCGGAGCGGTGGAACTGCTCGGCTCCGATATCGCGGACTGGACGATCACCCTCGTCGACACCGGGGTCGAATCGGCGATCGGTGAACGGCTGCGCCGGGTGCGCCCGCACCTCGACGGTGACGAGATGTTCCTGGCCAACTACTCCGACGTCCTCACCGACGCGCCGCTCGACGACATGGTCGGCAGACTCCGCGAGTCCGGCGCCGCCGCCTCCATGATGGTGGTGCCGCCGCAGTCCTCGTTCCACTGCGTGGAGATGCGGCCGGACGGCGAGATCAAGGAGATCACGCCGGTGGCCCAACTCCCGATCTGGGAGAACGGCGGATACTTCGTCCTCACGCAGGAGATCTTCGATCATCTGCCGCCCGACGGCGATCTGGTGGAGGACGCCTGCGGCGCGCTGGCCGCGCGGGGACGACTGCTCGGCTACCAGCACTTCGGATTCTGGAAACCCGCCGACACCTTCAAGGAACGAGCCGAACTCGACGCGGGCTACCACCGTGGCGAGCGGCCGTGGATGGTGTGGGAGCGGCCCGCGCCGTGATCACGCTGACGACCGCGCCGCTGCGCGAGATCGCGGTACTGGGCGCGCACTGCGACGATATCGCCATCGGCATGGGCGCGACCCTGCTCACCCTGACCCGCCGCCATCCCGGCCTGCGGGTCCGCGCGCTCGTGCTGTCGGGGGGCGACACCCCGCGCGCCGAGGAGGAACGCGAGGCGCTGGAAGCTTTCTGCGGCACCGCCGATCTGGACCTGACGGTGCTCGACGTGCCGGACGGACGCGCCCCCGCGCACTGGGCGGCGGTCAAGGACGCGGTGGCCGCGTTCGGCCGCGGCATCGAGCCCGAGGTGGTGTTCGCGCCCCAGCGCGGCGACGCCCACCAGGATCACCGCACCCTCGCCGAACTGGTGCCGACCGAGTTCCGTAACCATCTCGTCCTCGGATACGAGATACTGAAGTGGGAGGCCGACACCCCGAAACCGGAACTCCTGCATCCGGTTTCACCGGAGATCGCGGCCGAGAAGGCGAGCCTGCTCATGCGGTGCTATCCCTCGCAGGTCGGCCGCGACTGGTTCGACGAGGCGGCGTTCCTCGGCCTGGCGCGAATCCGAGGGGTGCAGTGCCATGCCGCGTACGCGGAGGGTTTCGTGATCGACAAGGCCGTCATCGAGTTCGGAGGAATGTAGCGGATGCGTGTACTCGTCACCGGCCATCAGGGCTATCTCGGCACCGTCATGGTGCCGGTCCTGCGCGCGCACGGCCACGAGGTGACCGGTCTCGATATCGGCTATTTCGCCGACTGCGTGCTGGGCGCGGCGCCACAGGATCCGCCCGGCATCGCGACCGATCTGCGCGATGTGACCGCCGCTCAGCTGGCCGGATTCGACGCGGTGATCCACCTGGCTGCGCTGTCGAACGATCCGCTCGGCGCGCTGGTCCCGCAGGTCACCCACGACATCAACCACCACGCCTCGGTGCGGCTGGCCCGGCTGGCCAAGGACGCGGGCGTCGGCCGGTTCCTCTACGCCTCCACCTGCTCGGTCTACGGCGCGGCGGGCAGCGGACTGGTGGACGAGAGCGCCCCGCTGCGCCCGCTGACCCCCTACGCGCAGAGCAAGGTCAGGGTCGAGGACGATCTGGTGGCGCTGGCCGATTCCGGTTTCAGCCCGGTATTCCTGCGCAATGCCACCGCTTTCGGATTCTCGCCGCGCCTGCGCGCCGATATCGTGCTGAACAACCTCGTCGGTCACGCGGTGCTGGACGGGGTGGTCAAGGTGCTCTCCGACGGGACCCCGTGGCGCCCGCTCGTCCACGCCGAGGACATCGCGCGCGCGTTCGCGGTCTGCCTGGAAGCGCCGACGGCGGCGATCCACTGCCGGGCCTACAACATCGGCACCGAGACCAACAATCTCACCGTCGCCGATATCGCCGAGGCGGTCGCCGATGTAGTGCCGGGCGCGCGGGTGCTGATCACCGGGGAATCCGGGGCCGATCCGCGCTCGTATCGCGTCGATTTCGCCGCCGCCCGCCGCGAACTCGGGTTCGAGGCGCGATGGAGCGTGGCGGACGGGGCCGATGAGCTCTACACCGAGTACCGCGACCGCGGTCTCACCGCAACGGATTTCGCCGAACGTTTCGTGCGCCTGGCCCGGCTGCGCGAACTCGGGGAACGCGGCGATATCGATGCCGAGCTGCGTCGGACCGACCGCGCCGTGGCATCGGCCCCGGCGCACGGGAGCGCACTCCTGTGACCGTCGTCGCGGCGGCATGCAGGGCGTGCGGCGGCCGGGATCTGGAGACCGTGCTCGACCTGGGCCGCATGCCCGCCGCCGATCATTTCCCGCCCGCGCTGTCACCGGTTCGGCAGGACGAGGCGGCCTACCCGCTGTCCATGACGCAGTGCCGCGCGTGCGGGCTCGCCCAGCTCGGCCGAGACGATACCGACACCGCCGAGCCGCGTGGCCTCGAGCCGCGCGCGCTGCGCGAGCAGGCCGCCGACGCGGTCGCCCTGGTCGCGGCGGCGGGGTTGCTGCGCGGGCGGACGGTGCGCGAATTCGGCAGTCCGCACGGCGGGAGCTGGCTGGGCCTGCTGGCCGAACGCGGCTTCACCCCCACCGAGGGTCCGGCCGAGGTGGTGCTCGACAGTTTCGGGTTGATGCACGAACCGGATCAGCGCGCGGCGTTCGCCGCACGGGCCGCCGCCACCGCGCCGGGAGGGGTACTGCTCGTGCAGTACCATTCGCTGCACACCATCGTGGCAGGAGAACAGTGGAATGCCTTGCGGCACGGTCACTTCGCGTACTACACACTGGCCGTGCTGCGCGGATTGCTGCGCGCGGCCGGTATGTCGGCGCGGGCCGCGTGGGAATTCGATCTCTACGGCGGCACGGTGCTGATCGCCGCCGTCCACGATGCCACCGCCGTCGATGATGCCACCGCCGTCGATGACGCCACCGTCCAGGATGCCACCGTCCAGGATGCCACCGTCGGTGATCCCGTCTGGGCCGACGAGGAGTCACTGCGGCGCGTGCTCGAGCGCGAGGCCGGTATGGACGATCCCGCCGTCGTGCGCGGACTGCAACACGCGGCCGACCGCAACACCGCCGCGTTGCGCCACCGGCTCGAAGAGCTTGCCGCGCAGGGGTCGACGGTCTACGCCTACGGCGCGGCCTCTCGCGCGGTGGCGTTGCTGTGCCGCGCGGGTGTGCACCGAGGTTTGCTGGCGGCGGTGGCCGACGCCTCCCCCGCCAAGCAGGGCAGACGGATGCCCGGCACGGATGTGCCGATCATCGGTCCGCTCGAACTCGTCGCGGCCGACCCGGACCGGGTCCTGCTGACGATCCCCGATCTGCGCACCGAGGTCGAGGAAATGTATCCCGAACTGGCCGGACGCTGGATCATCGACGAGCCGTCCGCGATATCCGGGGAGCGGCCGATCCGATAGCCCACAGGTAGGGGTGGTACCGATGTGAGGTCGACCACGTGCGGTGAATTCGGGTTCTCACCGCCGGTAATTCAAGATAGCTTTTCTATTGCTCTGCCGACTTTTTATTCGGAATGCACAGGGCACCACATGACGAGGGCAGTATGAAAGTTCCCGGGACGCGACCGCGGCAAGAGCGGTCGGCACACTCCCGCCGCACCGATTCGGCGTGTCGGACGCGATTCCTCCTCTGCCAGGCCGGATCGCCCGCCGAGGTCTCCCGCGAAACGTGATGTCGGCGCATGGTTTCCACATCACGTCGACCAACAGTTCACATCATTTGCCGCCATATTGCTGAATTAATTCTTATCCCATGAAAAGGAGGGGAAGTGGTCAGCCTTTCGGTCTGTGTCCCCGCCTACGAGGCCGGACGCACGCTGGAGCCGACCCTGCGCTCGATTCTGAGCCAGGACGCCGACTTCGAACTGCTGGTACTCGACAACGCGAGCACCGACGCCACGGGAGATATCGCCGCGTCCTTCGACGACCCGCGGCTGCGAGTGGAGCGCAACGAGACCAGCCTGCGGATCGGCGACAACTGGAACAGGGCGATCCGGCTGTCCACCGGCGACCTCGTGAAAGTGGTCTGCGCCGATGACATCCTGCTGCCGGGCTCGCTGACCGCCCAGCTCGAGGTGATGCGCGATCCCGCGTTCGCGATCAGCTCCTCACGATTCCAGGTCATCGATGAATGCGGCTCGCTGGTCGAAACCGATCTCGGGCTGCCCGGCCTGCACGGCGTGCACAGTTCGCGGTCGCTGGCCCGCACCATCGTGCGGCGCGGACCCGCCGATTTCGGACCGACCGCCGCCGCGATGTTCCGTCGCGAGCATTTCGACCGGGTCGGCGGATTGCGCGGGGACCTCGTCTTCCCGATGGATGTCGACCTGTTCGCCCGTGTCGGGCAGTTCGGCCTGTTCTACGGACTCACCGAAGTCGCCGCGGCATGGCGGGATTCCACGTTCAATCTGTGCAGCCGGACCTCGACGTTCAGCAAACTCACCGAACTGCTGCGGTTCCATCACCGGCTCGCGCGCGATTGCCCGCGCCTGCTCTCGCCACTGGACGTGGCCGTCGGCGATATGCGCCTGGCGCGCACGGCACTGCATCGACTGCGGGTGCGTGCCACCGCGCTGGCGCTGACAGGATGGCGGCGATGACCGAATCCGATATGCCGTTGCGGGTCCATATGACCGGGTCGGAATGGTTCGGCTCGGCGCCCGGCGGGTTGAACCGCTACTTCACCGATCTCTACAGCGCGCTCGCCGCCCGGCCTGATGTCGCGGTCACGGCCGCCGCCTTCGGCACACCGCCCGAGGGCGGGCGGTCCTGGGGGCCGGTCGGCGGGTCGACCTGGCGGCGGGCGCGCGCCGCCTACCTCGACCGCGCGAGGCCGGGTCCGGTGATCCTGGACAGGCATTTCGCGCTGTACGGGCCACCCGCGCGCGGCGGGCATCCGCTGGTGGTGCATTTCCACGGTCCGTGGGCGGCCGAGAGCCGGATGGCGGGCAGCGGCGCGCTGGCCGTCCGCGCCAAATTCGCGATCGAACGAGCGCGGGCCGCGAGCGCCGACCGTTACGTGGTGCTCTCCGAACATTTCCGCGACCTGCTCGTCACGGAGTACCGGATTCGGCCCGAGGCCGTGCGGGTGCTGCCGCCGGGCGTCGACCTGGCGCGTTTTCGTCCGCGCGAAGCCGAGCACGCGGCAACGGGGCCGGTCGTGCTGTGCGTGCGCAGGCTGGAGCATCGGATGGGGATCGACGTCCTGCTGCGCGGCTGGCCATCGGTGGTCGCGGCGCGCCCGGAGGCCCGGCTGGTGATCGTCGGCACCGGCACCGCCGAGGCGGCGTTGCGCGAACAGGCGGCCCCCTACGGCGACACCGTCACCTTCGAGGGCAAGGCCACCGACGACCGGCTCGCGCAGTTGTACGCGAGGGCCGCATGCACGGTCGTGCCCTCGGTGGCGTTGGAGGGTTTCGGGCTGATCGCGCTGGAATCACTCGCGGCCGGACGCGCGCCCATCGTGACCGACTGTGGCGGACTTCCGGATTCGGTGCGCGCGCTCGACCCGTCGCTGATCGTCGCGTCCGGCGACGCGGAGGCGCTGGCCGCACGGCTCGCCGCCGCCCTGGACGGAGAGATACCCGATCCGGCACGGTGCCGCGCGCACGCGCGAACCTTCTCCTGGGCCGCCGCCGCCGAGCGGCACGTCGCCATGTACCGGGAGCTGACCGGATGATCACCGCCGTGTTCCTCACCCACACCGCCGCGCCGTCCGGGGCCGAACTTGCGACGCTGCGGCTGCTCACCGCGCTCGACCGCGGTGACGCGGTGCACGCGTCGATGCTGCTCACCGAGGACGGACCGCTTGTCACGCTACTGCGCCGCCGGGGGATCCCGGTGACGGTGTGGCGCAACGACTTCGACAGCCGATCACTGACCATCGCCGGGTCGGGGCCGCTGCGCCTGATCCGCGGCGCCGCCGAATTGGTGCGACTCGGTCGCGGCCTCGGCACCGCCGTCGCGGACGCCGGGGCCGATGTCCTGGTCGCGCAGAGCACCAAAGCGCTGCTCATGGGCGCGATCGCCGCGCGCCGCGCCGGGGTGCCGCTCGTCTGGCAGGTACACGACCGGATCTCCGGTGAATATTTCGGCGGCCCACTGGCATTCGGACTGCGCGTACTCGGCTGGCTGGCGGCGCGAGGGGTCGTCGCCAACAGCCGTGCCACCCTGCGGACGCTGCTGACCCGAGGCAGGCCCCACACCGTCGCCTATCCGGGACTCGAGCCGGGCCCCGCGGTCGAGCGCGCCGCCCAGCCCGCCCCGGAGGCGGTGCGGATCGTCATGGTCGGCAGACTCACCCCGTGGAAGGGCCAGGACGTACTGTTGCGCGCCCTTGCGCTGCTGCGGCAGCGGCCCCTGTCTGTGCGATTCGTCGGCGGCACCTTCTTCGACGAACAGAACTACCGCGCCGAATTGGAAAGGCTCGCCGCCGAACTCGCGGTGCCGGTCGAATTCACCGGCCATGTCGACGATCCGAGCGCCGCATTCGCCGAGGCGGATATCGCGGTGCACTGTTCGGTGACCGCCGAACCGTTCGGGCAGGTCGTCGTGGAGGCGATGCGGGCGGGCTGCGCGGTCGTCGCGGCGGACGCCGGCGGTCCCACCGAAATCGTTCGCCGGGACCGCGACGGACTGCTCGTGGCGCCGGGGGACGTGTCCGCCCTTGCCGCGGCGCTGGACCGGCTCATCGCCGACCCCGCGCTGCGCACCCGGCTCGGCGCGTCCGCGCGAGAGCGCGCCGCGGACTTCGGTATCGAGGCGACCGCGGAGGCCGTGACCGGTCTGCTCGACACCGTGCTGCGGCGACGCGCGTCGGATTCGGCGGCGCCGCGATGACCCTGCCCACCGAACGCACGGTTCCCATCCGGATCCGCCCCCGCTACTACCCGGTCTCGCTGGACGGGCTGCGCGCGCCCGAATACGATCCGCCGACCGAAGTCCTGCCGGTTCAGTACATCGACCCGCCCACGGTGAAACTTCCCGTCCTCACCGTAGACCTGTGGGACGGCACGCCGCCGGGTACGCCGGCCGGATTCGGTTCGACCCGCACTCGCGAACTGCTCGGCGTCCTGCGCGATATCGCGTACGTGAGTTTCGGCAAATACGGCCAGTACCTGGTGACGGTGGCGACGCTGCCGATCATCGCGCGCGTGCTCGGCGCGTCGGGACTGGGTCTGCTGGCGATCGGCATGTCGTCCTACTTCCTCGGCTCGCTGATCGTCGATCTCGGGATCACGTCCTTCCTCGCGGCGCGGGTCCAGGAGACGGGAGTGCGCCGGGACTCGGTGAACCGCACGCGCGGAACATATCTCGCGATCCGCTCGTCCCTGCTCGGCGTACTCGGGCTCGCGCTCGCCGTCGGCACGGTCGCCGGTGCGCCGGAACATC
Organism: Nocardia sp. NPDC005366; assembly: GCF_040606855.1. NCBI lineage: Bacteria > Bacillati > Actinomycetota > Actinomycetes > Mycobacteriales > Nocardiaceae > Nocardia > Nocardia sp. NPDC005366. The sequence goes on along the minus strand of NZ_JBEXFQ010000040.1, from coordinate 4,949 downwards.
TGCACATGATCCTGCTCGGACTGTTCGTCGGCGGTTTCTGGGCGATGTCGGAGGACTGGGTACTGATCGGGCAGGGCCGGTTCGGGGCGTCGACCGTCTACCAGGCGGTGGCACGTCTGGCCTATCTCGGTCTGCTGCTGGTGGCGCTGCCGCACTGGCCGACCGCCACGGTCGCGCTGCTGTGCCTGCTCGCGTCCGCGACCGTCAGCGTGTTGCTGACCTGGTGGGACACCTGGCGTGGTTTCGGCCCGCCGTCGAAGCCGCGCGAGGTGTTCGCGATGCTGCGGGTGGCCGCGCCCGTCGTCGCCGGCAGGCTGATGACGACCAGTTACGGCCAGGGTTCGGCCACGGTCTACGGTTCGGTGCTCGACGCGATGTCGCTCGGCCTGTATTCGGCCTCGGACCGGCTGGTGCGCGCGGTGCAATCGATGCTGGACCCGATCGGGTTCGCGCTGCTGCCGCGCATGGCCAAGCGCAGCGGCGAGCAGCGGTTCTGGCCCGATGCCAGTCGCGCGCTCGCGGCCTGTGTCGTCGTGGCCGGTGTGGCGTGCGCGGCCCTGTGGTTCGCCGCGCCGACGGTGGTCACGCTGGTATTCGGCCAGGAATTCGACGGCGCGGTCGCGGTGCTGCGGCTCGAGGTGCTGATCCTGCCCGCGACCACGGTGACCTCGTTCGTAACCACCGCGGTGCTCCCGGTACGGCAGGACACCGTCGGTGTCCTGATCGGCGCGGTGATCGGCACGGTCGTCGCGGGTGTGGCGCTGCTGCTCGCGGTGCGCACCCATTCGGTGTGGACCCTGGTCGGCGGCATCGTCGCCGCCGAATGCGCGGTCGCGCTCTGGTATCTCGCGCGCATGCGCGGACTGCGCGTGCGAGAGCGCGCCGCGGCGCGCTCGATCTCGGAAAGGGAGACGCGATGAAGATTCTCTTCGTCGGCGACGACTGGCTCGGAAGTAACGCCCGCTCGCTCGCCGAGGGTTTTCGGCGAATCGGGCACGAGGTCATCATGGTCGACTCGACCACAGCGACACTGCCGCCACGTCTTTCGCCGTCGTGGATGTACGCCAAATCGCATGAGCAGCGGGCCCCGTGGACGGTGGAGCACGTGCACACCCGCATCGAGCGCGCCGCGTCCGAACTCCACCCCGACCTCGTCTTCGCCTTCAAATCGGTCTACCTCGACCAGCGTCGCCTGCTCGATATTCCGGCGCGGCTGCACGTGCACTACAGTCCCGACGACGTCGCCAACCCGGTGAACACCACGCGGGCGTACCTCGCCAACGAGTCGCAGTGGGATCTGGTGGTGACCACCAAACGGCACAATGTGCCCGAACTGCTCGCCCGCGGCGCGAAGGAGGCACTCTTCGTGCGCAGTGCCTACGACCCCGCGTGGCACCATCCGTGCGCCCGGCGCACCACCAGGCAGTACCTGGCCGGATTCATCGGGGCGTGCAGGCCGGATCGCCGCGACGGCATGGTCTCGCTCGCACGGACCTACGGCGCGCAGTTGCTGGTATGCGGTCCGGGCTGGCGGCGGGTGCGACAGTTGCGCACCACCCGTGCCGAGGTGGCGGGCCCGGTGTACGGCGAGGATTTCTCGATGACAGTGGCGTCGGTGACCGCGAATCTGGTGCTGCTCAATTCCGACAACCGCGATACCCACACCTGCCGCACCTTCGAAGTGCCTGCCGCTGGTGGCCTTTTCGTCGGCGAACGCACCGACGAGCACGCCGAATTGCTCGAAGACGGCGCGGAGGCGTACCTGTTCTCCAGTCGCGACGAACTCGACGAGATCCTCGAACGCTGCACGCTGTACCCGGATCAGGTGGCCAAGATCGCCGAAGCCGGCTACCGCAGAATCATCGACGGCGGCCACAGCTACGCCGATCGAGCCAGGGAGATCCTCGGTGCGCTGGACTGAACGCGCGGTGCTGGCGTGACGGTACCCGCCCTCAACCCCGAAATCCTCGTCATCATCGCGGCATTGGTCGCGATGGTGGTGGCCGCCGCGCTGACCTCCGGCGTGCTGCGGGTACTGCTCGTCGCGCAGGCGCTGTACTGGGCGATGTCGTACGTGGCCCGCCCGGTGGTACTTCTCGCGGTCCTTCCCGCGCCGCGCTTCGGGGATAACGTGGCCGATCCGCGGCTGGCGGACCTGGGCTACGACGTGGCGATCGGCGAGGTACTGCGCCCGGTGGCCTTCGGCCTGTCCGTGTACGCGCTGATGATGCTCGGCTATGTGCTGTGGGCGCGACGGCATCGGACACCGCGCGTCGCCGTGCTCGCGGGCGACCCGGATCTGACGACCACCCTCGGCGTGCTCTACGTACTCGGCACCCTGGCCAGGCTGGCCGCCGTCGCCACCGGCGCGGCGGGCGGCGCGGGCGAGGTGCAGAGCGCGTCGCCGATATTGAGCCTGCTGACCATGCCCGCCACCCTCGGCGCGATCGGGCTGATCGTCTTCTTCAGGTCCGAGCGCCCCGTGAACACCGGGCTGCTGCTCGGCATCCTGACGCTCGGCGAGTTGTGGTGGACCACGGCGATCCAGTCCAAGACCCCGGTGCTCGGCGCGGCTCTCGCGATCGCGGTGCGGTTCGCGCTCACCGGCTGGTCGCGGGCGAAGATCGCGGGCATCGGGGTCGTTTCGATCGCCGGTGTCGGGGGATTCGGCTGGCTGCAATCGCTGAAATCGACGCCCTATCTGCGCGCCGAGGCGATGATCGTCGACTCCGCCTACCCGGAGCCGGTGCGCCCGTTCCTGAGTCTGCTGCGCCGGTTCGATCTGCTCGAGGCCGCGACCGACGCCTACTACATCGGCCCGTCCTCGTGGCTTTCCCCGAGTGAAGTAGTCGGCCACCTCGCGCGCAGCATGATCCCCGGCCAACTGCTGTCGGAGCCGAAACTGCAATCGGGCACCGCGTGGGCGAGCGAGGTGCGCGGCGCGTCGGTGGATATGAGTCAGGTCTCGGTATCACTGGCCGAAGGCAATGTGAACGAGGGCTATGTGATCGCCGGAACCTCCGGCGTCGTGATCGGCGTCGCGTTCACCGCCGTGCTGCTCGTCGGGTGGTCGCGAGCGCTGTACTCGCGACATCTGACGGCGGTGATGTTCGGCATCGCGCTGATCGAGGTTCCCGTGGTCTTCGAACGCGGAATGCTCGGCAGCGCGGAAACTCTCGGGAAATATCTGCAGGTCGTCGTCCTCGCCTGGCTCACCTATCTGGTGGTGGTCGAGTGGCGACGGTATCGGGAACGGACGACCCCGACCGGGCTATCAGCGCCCGCGGCCGTGGGAAGCAAAGGAAGCGAATAATGGGATTTGTCGACTATCTGCGTATCGCGCGCCGACGCTGGGCGGTCCTGCTGGCCGGGCTCGTGCTGGGGGTCGCGCTCGCGGCGTTCCAGATCCAGTCGACACCGAAGACCTACGCCGCGTCGAGCACGATGTACATCTCGATGGCGACCGGCACATCGGTCGCCGATTCGTACCAGGGTGGTCTGGCCGCGCAGCAGCGCGTGCGCTCCTACCTGGAACTCGTCTCCAGTGACGCCGTGGTGGATCGGGTGATCGGGCAGCTCGGGCTGCGGCTGTCGAGGGACGAGGTACGGGGCAAGATCACCGCCGACGCCCCGCCCGCCACCACACTGCTGACGGTGACGGTGACCGACGCCGATCCGGAGCGGGCGCGCGTGCTGACCGACGAGGTCGTCTCGCAATTCCGCGCACTGGTGGACGATCTGGAAACCATCGAGCGCACGGCCGCGCCCGCCGCCCGGGTCGCCGTGGTCGATCGCGCGCAACGCCCGACCGACCCGAGCGGACCGCAGTCCAGCCGCACGCTCGCCCTCGGCATCCTCGCCGGGCTGGTCCTCGGCGCCGCCGCCGCGTTCGTCTGGGAGCGGCTGGACCGCACGGTGCGCACCGCCGCCGAACTGGAGGGGCTCGCACCGATACTGGGTTCGGTGACTCCCGGCGCGGAATCGGAGACCGAGGAACTGCGCGCGCTGCGGGCCCTGCTGCCGGAGAAGGCGAAAGCCGTGCTGATATCGGCCATCGGCCCTCGGCCCGCGCCGAATGTGGCCGGTGCGCTCGCGGAGACGTTCGCCGCGACCGGGGAACGGGTGCTGCTGATCGATGCCTCGGCCGGGCGCACCGTCATCACCGCCGCCGATGTCGTGCGGTCCGACGCCGCCTCGGGTGTCGCGGACAGCCAGTCCGACTGGCAGGCGCACAACGGGCAGGCCGGCACCGGGATACCGGTGGCCGTCGGTGTCACCGATTCCGGCGAGATGCTGTTCGAGAACGCGGCGCAGCAAACGACCGTCCTCGATCTCCGCAAGATCCCGGCGAGGCCGCCGGTCGGCAACGGCGGCGCTACCGCGCATACCGCCCCGCCGCACACCGCCCCGCCGCATACTGCCCCGCCGCACACCGCCTCCGTGCCCACCGGCGGGCTCGGCGCGCTCCTGCGTGGCGAATCCGCCTTCGCCGACGCGGTACTCGCGCCCGGCGAGCACTCCTATTCGCTGCTCCCACTCGGCGACGCCGATCCGCGCACCTCGGATCTGCTGGCCTCGGCGCGATTCGACGCCGTGCTGACCGAGGCCAGGACACGGTTCGACCACATCGTCGTCGCGGCTTCGGGCACCGACGCACTCGCGGTCGCGTCGAAATGCGATGCCACCGTCGCGGGCGTCGAATTGCCCGCGGCGAATATCGACGGCGTCACCGCCGACCTGACCGCGCTGACCGGCGCGGGCGCGACGCTCACCGGAGTCGTCACCGTGCTGGTTCGCCGCCGCTGGGGCCGCCGCGTCGTACCGGAACACCGATGACGGCGCGGCAGGCGGGATCTCGGCGATGAGCGGGGTGGGACGCCGCCATCTGTTCGCGGCGGGCCTCGGCGCCGCCGCGGTCCCGCTCGCCGCGTGCGGACCGGTCCCGCCCG
>NZ_JBEXFQ010000039.1:0-50482 GCF_040606855.1 Nocardia sp. NPDC005366 | reverse complement strand
CTCCCACCGACTCGCTCGTCGCAACCTCTCAATCGAGAGTGTTGCGACGACCGCATGAACCCGCCCACCCGCCGTGGGGCATTGCTCGAAATAACCTAATGACATAAGGTTAATTTCGATCGATTCGCGAGCGGTGGACGCCGCTGCACGCGTCGGGAAGAAGGAGTTTCGACATGTCCGCAGAGGACTTCCGCGAGGTGTACGAGCGGCACGTCGGTCATGTGGTGTCCGGCGATATGAAAGCCGCGCTGGCCGACATGGTCCAGGAGAATCTCGCCACCGTGTTCGACGGAGTGACCGTCCCGCGCGCCGCGGTCGACGGTTTCGAGATCAAGGATGTACGCGCCGAGGGCGACCTCGGAATCGGTGAAACCGTCTACGCGACCCCCGATGGTGTGATCGGGCTCCGGTCCATCTGGGAATTGCGCGACGGGCAATGGAAAGCCGCGCGACTCGAGAACTTTCCGGCCACCGGAACCTCGGCATGAGCGACGATCCGGTCGCCGTGCTCGAACTCCCGTGGGGACCGGCGGCCGATGGCCTCGATCAGCCGTACTGGGACGGTCTGCGCGCCGGTGAACTTCGACTGCAGCGGTGCGCGCGGTGTCGTGCATGGATCTGGGGCCCGCAGTGGATCTGCGGGAACTGTCACACCTTCGACCCCGGGTGGGAGCCGGTCGACCCCGTCGGCATCGTCTACAGCTGGTCGCGCAGCCACTACCCGTTCATCACCGAACTCGCCGACCGGGTTCCGTACGTGACGGTCCTGGTCGCGCTGCCGAACGCCGGAAACCGCAGGGTGCTCGGCATCCTCACCGGCGCGGACACCGATCGGGTGCGCATCGGCGATGCGGTGGCCGGACATATCGAACTCGACGAGGGCGCGACGTGGCCGCTGCTGCGTTGGCGTCGGACCGAGACCCGAGGAGTACAGGAATGAGTACGGCTCGCCTACGCGGGGCCGCCGCGGTCGTCGGCGTCTGCGAACTGCACTACCGGCGCGGCCAATCCCCGCACGGTGAGTTGCGGATGACGCTGGAGGCGATCGTCGCGGCCTGTACCGACGCGGGTATCTCGCCGCGCGAACTGGACGGGTTCGTCTCCTACGCGGGCGGCGGCCACGACGGCGCGATCCTCGGCGGTGCGTTGATGGTCGAGGAAGTGCGCTGGTCGAACATGATGTGGGGCGGTGGCGGTGGTGCGGTCGCGGCCGCGATCAACAACGCCGCGGTGGCGATCGCGACCGGGCAGGCCGAGACGGTCGTGGTGTTCCGGTCGATGGCGCAGGAGGACACCGGACGCCTCGGCTACGCGAAGTACTTCTACGGGCCGCACTATCTCGCGCACGGCGTCGGCTCGCCCGCCCAGGTATGCGCGCTGCGGACCCAGCGGCTGCTCGAGCACGACGGCGTGCCGCGCGAGGCGATGCGCGCGCTGGTGCTCGCCGCCTACCGGCACGCCCAGAACAATCCGACGGCCGCGGGCTACGGCAAGCCGTTGGACGAGGCGACCTACGAGGCCTCGCGGCTGATCACCGAGCCGTTCCACCTCTTCGACTGCTCGCGGGAGAGCGACGGCGCGGTCGCGCTGGTCCTGGTCTCCGCCGAACGCGCCAAGAGTATGCGACCGGACGCGGCCTACCTGCTGTCGGGAGCCCAGGGCGCACCGGGCGGCTATTCGTCGATCATCGACAACGACGACCTCTACACGTCCGCCGGATTCGCCGCGCGCCCCGGCCGTTCCGGCGTCGCCGACCGGCTCTGGGCGGGCGCGGGCCTTGGACCCGACGATGTCGACGTCGTGCAGGTGTACGAGAACTTCAGCGGTCCCGCTGTCGCGGCGCTGATCGATCACGGGCTGGCTCCGACCGGTCCCGCCGCGGGCGAAGTGCTCACCGTCGACAACCTCACAGCCGGAATCGGAAAACTGCCGGTCAACACCAGCGGCGGCAATATCGCCGACTCGTTCGTCAACGGCATGGGCCTCGCGGTCGAGGCCGTGCGCCAGATCCGCGGTACCTCGACCAATCCCGTACCGGGGGCGCGGACCTCGCTGTTCATCGGCGGGCCGATGGCGCCGCTGGTCAGCTCGACGCTGTTCGGCCACGAAGACACCCTCTGACAGCCAAGGACTGATATGCACACCAACACCCTCGACCGGCCCGAACTGTTCATCGGCGGCGCGTGGACGGCCCCGGAACTCGCCGACGGGTTCGACGTCATCGAGGCTGCCACCGAGAAGGTGCTCGGCGGTGCCGCGATGGCGAGCACCGCCGATATCGATGCCGCCGTCGCGGCGGCGGGGCGTGCGCTCGGATCCTGGCGAGCGCTGTCGCCCGCGCGACGCGCCGATCATCTGGACCGGTTCGCCGCCGCGCTCAACGCGCGGGCCAAGCAGACCGCCGCCCTGGCCAGCCGCGAGAACGGCATGCCGATCACGCTGTCGATCGGAGTCAACGGGTACGCGCCCGGTCTCATGGTCAAGTACTACGCGGACCTGGTCCGCCGGGCCGAGGAGTCGGATATCCGCCCGAGCGCGTTCGGCGGCCGCACCGTGGTTCGCCGAGAGCCGGTCGGGGTGGTCGCCGCGATCACGCCCTGGAACTACCCGCAGTCCCTGGCCGCGATGAAGATCGCCCCTGCGCTGGCGGCCGGGTGCACCGTGGTGCTCAAGCCCTCGCCCGAAACATCGCTGGACGCTTATGTTTTCGCCGATGCCGCGATCGAGGCGGGACTGCCGGCCGGTGTGCTAAACGTGGTGCCGGGCAGCCGTGAGGCCGGCGCCTACCTGGTGCGGCACCCCGGCGTGCACAAGGTGGCCTTCACCGGCTCCACGCCCGCGGGCCGTGCCATCGGCGAAGTGTGCGGTCGGCTGCTGCGTCCGGTGACGCTCGAACTCGGCGGTAAATCGGCGTCCCTCGTGACCGTCGACGCCGACCTCGAGCTGTTCGCCGCGAACCTGCTCGAGGTGTCGCTGGTGAACAACGGCCAGACCTGCCACGCGGGCACCAGGATCCTCGCGCCACGCGCGCTGTACTCGCAGGTGGTCGAGCTGGTGACCGAGACCGTGCGCGCCCTGGTGATCGGTGACCCGCTCGACCGGGCGACCCAGATCGGGCCGCTGGTCAGCGCCGCGCAACGGGATCGGGTCCTCGGCTACATCGAGGCCGGACGCGCCGCGGGGTACCGCGTCACGACCGGCGGCGGCGCGCCCGCCGACCAGACCCTCGGCTGGTACGTCGAACCCACCGTCTTCGCGGGAGTCGACAATTCGGCGCGCATCGCGCGGGAGGAGATCTTCGGCCCGGTGCTGACGATCACCGAATACGGCGACGAAGACGAGGCCGTGGCGATCGCCAACGACTCCGAATACGGCCTCGGCGGCACCGTGTGGACCACCGACGAGGAGCGCGGACTTGCGCTCGCCGACCGGATTCACAGCGGAACCGTCGGCGTCAACCACTACGCGCTCGACCTGGCCGCGCCATTCGGTGGCGTCAAGGCGTCCGGGCTCGGCCGCGAACTCGGCCCGGAGGGAATCGCGCCCTACTACAGCGCGAAGTCCATCTACTTCCGAACCCGCTGAGCCCGAACAGAACCACCGCACAGATCACACGGAGCAGATGATGGCACTTCCGCTGAACGGGATCCGCGTCCTCGACCTGACCGATGGCCTCGGCGAATCCTGCGGCCGGTACCTCGCCGAGCTGGGGGCCGAGGTGATCAGGGTGGAGCTACCGGCCGGATCACGCTCTCGCGCCGCGCAACCCGTCGTCGACGGGGTCAGCATTCCGTTCGCGTTGCGCAATGCCAACAAACTCGGTATCACGCTCGACCTCGATCACGACGAGGGCCGAGACAGGTTCCGGGAACTGGCCGCCGACGCGGATATCGTCGTCGAATCGTTCGGGCCGGGCGAACTCGACGGCCGCGGCGTCGGCGCGGCGGAGACCCGTGCCGTCGCGCCCGCGCTGGTGTGGGTTTCGATCACCGGCTTCGGGCAGACCGGCCCCTATCGGGACTGGGCCGCGAGTGAGCAGGTGCTGTACGCGTTGTCGGGGGTGTTGTCACGATCGGGCGCTCCCGGCGCCGAACCCTTGCTGCCACCGTCCGGCCTGGTCGAGGAGACGGTCGGGGCGTACGCCGCGTGGGCCGCGCTGCTCGCCTACTACCGTCGCTTGCGCACCGGCCGGGGGGAGACGGTCGACCTGTCCGCGTTCGAAGCGATGGTGCACGGATTCGACCCGGGCTTCGGCACCCAGGGGTCCGCGGCGGCGGGCCGTTCGGAGGACTTCCCACGCGACCGGCCCGACGCCGCCGATTTCTACCCGGTGTTCCCGTGTAAGGACGGACACGTCCGCATCTGCCTGCTGGCCCGGCGCCAGTGGCGCGGCATGTTCGAATGGCTCGGAGAGCCAACGGAATTCGCCGATCCGAAATACGACACGATTCCGGCCCGGTTCGCCGCCGCCACCACCCTGCATCCGCTGATCGAGCACCTGTTCGCCGAGCACACCCAACGGGAACTGGTGGAGGAAGGTGCGCGGCGCGGTGTCCCGGTCGGTGGCGTGCACACGTTGGCCGAGGTGCTCGAGGCCGAGCATTTCGCCGTCTCGGGAGCACTCGTCGACGCGGAAATCGCCCCGGGCCGCCGGGCGCGGGTGCCGTCCGGATACGTCTCGGTCGACGGTGATCGTGCCGGATTCCGTAGCAGGGCACCCGAACTCGGCGAACACAATGATTCGGTGCCGGTGTCCGCGCGGGCGGTCGCCTCGGGTGACCGGAATCCGGATGCCGCGCCGCTGGCCGGACTGCGCGTGCTCGATCTCGGCGTCATCGTGTTCGGCGCCGAACTGAGTCGCCAGTTCGCGGACTACGGGGCAGATGTCATCAAGATCGAGAACGCGAATTTCCCCGATGGATTGCGTCAGTCCAAACGCGGCGCGGCGCTCGCGGCGTCGGTGGCGTGGGGCCACCGCAACAAGCGCAGCCTCGGCCTCGACCTGCGCAGCGCCGGGGGAGCCGCGATCTTTCGCCGCCTGGTCGAGAACGCCGATGTGGTGCTGGCGAATTTCAAGCCGGGCACCCTGGCCTCGATGGGGCTGTCCTACGAGACACTCGCGCGGATCAATCCGGGGATCGTCGTCTCCGAATCCAGTGCCTTCGGCGGCTCGGGCCCGTGGCGCACGCGGCTCGGCTACGGGCCGCTGGTGCGCGCGTCCTGCGGCGTCTCGGCGTTGTGGCGCTACCCCGACAACGCCGAACTGCTGTGCGACGGCTCCACCGTCTACCCCGATCACATCGCCGCGCACATCACGGCGACCGCCGTGCTCGCCGCGCTGATCGGACGGACACGAACCGGGCGCGGCGCGAATCTGGAGGTCGCGCAAGCGGATACGGCACTGGTGCAGCTCGGCGTGCACCTGGTGACCGAGGGAATGCGCCCCGGCGCGGCGACCGCGACCGGGAACGTCGACCCGTACGCCGCGCCCAGCGGCGTGTACGCCTGCGCGGGCGAGGACGAGTGGTGTGTGGTCACCGTCGGTGAGGACCACCACTGGACCGCGCTGTGCGGTGTGCTCGATCGTGCGGACCTGGCCACCGATGCGCGGTTGGCCACGGCGGCGGGGCGTATCGCCCACCGGGCCGAGGTCGATGCCGTCGTCGCCGCCTGGTTACGCGAGCGCGATCCACTCACCGCGTCGGCGGCGCTGCAGGCGGCCGGTGTGCCCGCCGGTGCGATGCTGCGGCTGCCGCAACTGCTCGACGACCCGCATCTGGTCGCGCGCGGCACCTACACGACCGTCGAGCACCGATTGCTGCGGGCGGGACTACCCGCCACCGCGCGGGCGGCGGGCTTCGCCGAGATCGCGGACCCACCGACGAGGCCCGCCCCGGTCGCGGGCGAGCAGACCCGGTCGATCTGTGCGGATCTGCTCGGCATGGGGGTCGAGGAGATCGATGAACTGGTGCGCGCCGGGGTGCTGCAGCCACCGGCCGACGATCCTGCCCGGCACACGGCGGTGGCGAGGGGGTAGGCCCGGTCGGGTGGTGTCCGATCCTGACCGAAATGGTTACCCCACAGTCTGATCCGGCGTGCGCACCGTGCGGTGCCGCGTGCCGGTGCGCCGTTCGCCCGTACCTTCGCTGACGATCAACAAATGACAACAAACGATTTTTGTAATTTGTTGACGAGACGCACATCACTGCTATAGGGTCGAGTGGTCCGCCTCACAGAACGGTCGAGGCGTGAAAGCCGGAGCGCGAGAGATGCCGTACGGCACCCGCCCCTCGCTCCGGAAAGCCCCCCGCCGCGGCCATGCGCTCACGCACAGCGCCGCCGGGAGGAGTAGATGAACCAGCGAGAGGAACACGCATGGGACGAGTCGATGGCGAGGTCGCCTTCATCACGGGAGCGGCGCGGGGACGGGGGCGTTCGCACGCGATCCGATTGGCCGACGAAGCCCGTTACGTCACCGGCAGCGCCATGCCCGTCGACGCCGACTACCACAACCGCTGAGAAGGGCCGAAACATGAGCAGTACCGAAATCACCTCTGCCGCACCCCGGGTCGCCGACCGTGAGCAGGTCTTCATCGGCGGTCGATGGGTCGACTCGAGCGGCGAGGAGTGGATCGACCTGATCGACCCGTGGAGCGAGCAGCGGGCGGCCGGGATTCGCAGCGCGACCACGCAGGACGTCGCGAAGGCGGTCGCCGCCGCTCGCGCCTCCTTCGACGCGGGCGTGTGGGCCGCCAAGACCATGGCCGAGCGCGCCGATGTACTCGACGAGATCGCGAACCGACTCGAACAACGGGTCGAGGAATTGACCACCATCGGCGTACTCGAGGTCGGTATCCCGGTCGCCGTCAGCGGGCCCACCCAGCAGATGACCGCGGGCCTGTTCCGCGCGGTCGCCGCGGAAGCCCGCACCTTCGAGCTCCGCGAGGATCGCACCCGCGCCGACGGCGGCATCTCACGAATCCTGAAGGAGCCCAACGGTGTCGTCGCGGCGATCATCCCGTGGAACGGCCCGGTGGGAACCATCTCCTTCAAGGTCGCTCCCGCACTGGCCGCCGGCTGCTCGGTCGTTCTCAAGGGCGCTCCGGACGCGCCGCTTTCACCCGCGGTATTCGCCGACATCATCGCCGAACTCGTCGACGAGGGCCGCATCCCCGAGGGGGTGGTCAGCGTTCTGATCGCCGACCGCGAGGTGTCGGAGACGCTGGTCACCAACCCGGACGTCGACCACATCACCTTCACCGGTTCTACCGCGGCGGGCAGGCGCATCGCCGCGCTGGCCAGCGAGCGGATCGCCCGTGTCTCGCTGGAACTCGGCGGTAAATCGGCGGCCATCATCCTCGACGACGCCGACCTGAACCACGTGTTGCAGTCACTGCCGATGGGCGGCTGCCTGCAATCGGGACAGGCGTGCATCGCGCTGACCAGGGTGCTCGTCTCACGTCAGCGGCACGACGAAGTGGTCGCGGCGCTGACGGCGGCCTACTCGGCGCTGCCGATCGGGAATCCGTGGGAGCCGACCAATTTCCTCGGCCCGCTGGCGGGCGAGCGCCACGTCGAGCGCGTGCTCGGCTATATCGCCGCGGCCGAGGCCGAAGGCGCGACCGTCGTGGTCGGCGGCGGTCGCCCCGATGGGCTCGACCACGGCTACTTCGTCGCCCCGACCCTTATCGACGGCGTGCGCAACGATATGCGGGTCGCGCAGGAAGAGGTCTTCGGACCGGTCATCTCGGTGATCACCTACGAGGACGAGGACGACGCCGTCGCGATCGCCAACGATTCCATCTACGGCCTGTCCGGCGCGGTATACACCGAGGACCTGGAGCGAGGTTACGCACTCGCGCAGCGCATCAGGACCGGGACCATCAGCGTCAACGGCTCGGTCATCGACTTCACCCTGCCGTTCGGCGGATACAAGCAGTCCGGCCTCGGCCGCGAGGGCGGTGTGGAGGGACTGGAGGAGTTCTTCGAGATCAAGACCGTGCACATGCCCGCCCCCGCGCAGTAAACGCTCGCGCGGTGTCGTCCTGATGCCCCCGGAGAAGATTCTCCGGGGGCATCCGCGCGTCGCCCGAGCGGTATCAGACCGTGAGTTCGGCTGCCTCGGAGGCACTTTCGGGTACCTCGCGCATCACACCGTGGAGGAAACTGCGAATCATCTCCTCGAACAGTTGTTTCGAGGTGAGTTTGTTCGCGCTGATCGCGCGGGCCAGCGTCGGCTGCAATTCGCGATCCACATTGGGGAAGATCGCCCGGGTGCCGGTCGGGCGCATCGCCTCGGTGAGCGCGGCGCCGATCGTCAACCGCTCCATGCCGTCGAGGATCTGCACGTGTAGATGAACGGGCACCCCCGATTCCTCCAGGAACTGCGCGGTCTCCTCGTAGGTGCCGATGAGCAGATCCCGGGGGAGATAGCGCATGAGAATCGGAGCGGCATTGCGGTGGCGCAGGATCGACTTGCGCAGGTTGAGTCCCAATGTCACGAAAAATTCCGGCCAGTCGGGACCGGGGCGCCGTCGTGGCATGGGACCGGCCCCGGCGATCTGGCGGGCCACCGCGGCGAGGATCTCCGACTTGTCGGCGAAATGGTGATAGAGCGAGGGAGCTTGCACCCCCAGGTACTTGGCGAGCCTGGGCATGCTGAACGCATCGAGTCCTTCGGAGTCGATGATCTCGATGGATGCCGCGACCGTGGAGGCACGGCTGATCAGAGGCTTCGACGGTCGAGGCATGTCACGCTTTCGGTCGACAGTGCGCGCTCGGCCGGATTACCTAGCACGGTGAGGTAAATCGTAGTCACTGCCGGACGGGGTGACGATCATCGGCACGCGCTCGGCCAGGAAGCCGAGCGGTCCCTCGCCGAGGACATGGTCAGTGTCCGGAGGTGCCGCCGTCGACGGCGAGCGTGGATCCGGTGATATAGCTCGAGGCCGCTGCGGCGAGAAAGACGACGGCGGCATCGATCTCTCGTTGGGTCGCGGTCCGACCCAGTGGACAGCCGCGCAGGAATTCGGCGAGCGTCTCGGCGGGCATCTCGCCGATCATGTCGGTGTCGACGAATCCGGGTGCGATCGCGTTGACCCGGATCCCCTTTCGACCCGACCACTGGTTCGACAGATCTCGGGTGAGGCCGATCAGTCCCGCCTTGCTCGCCGCGTACGCGGCTTGCGGCAGCACCGATGTGATCAGGCCGAGCATGCTCGAGACATTGATGATGCTCGACCCCGCCTCCATCACCCGGGCGCAGGCCTGCGCGGCCCAGTACGCGCCGAGCAGATTCACCTCGATCACGGCCCGAAAATCCTCGGGTCTTTCCCTGGTGGCCGGTGCGGCATGAGTCACGCCCGCGTTGTTGACCAGTATGTCCAGTCGTCCGAAGGCCGCGATCGTCGCGTCGGCGAGCGCGGTGCACTGATCCGGGTCGGTGACGTCGGTCGGCACGACCAGGCACCGGCGTCCGAGTTCGGTGACCGATGCCGCCGCCGATTCCAGGCTCGCCCTGCGTCGGCCCGCGACCACGATATCCGCGCCTGCCTCCGCGAGTGCCCTGGCGAACCCGGCGCCGAGACCGCTGCCCGCCCCGGTGACCACCGCGACGGAACCGGTCAGCCGGAACAGGTCGAGGACGGATTCGGGCTCGGATCGTGTCGTCGTGCTCATACCGGGCTGCTCCACTCTTCGAATGTTCGGTATCAGGGTCCGTGCGAGAAGTTCGCACGATTACCTAATAACATAAGGTACTAGGAGAGAAGCCCGTAAATCTATGCTCATAAGGTTTAACTGAACTCGGTGCGCCTACGTCCTCGCGCACCGGGTGTGAGTGCTCGAAACACGGCCACTCGCCGAATCGATTTCACGGTGGGTTCGGATTCGGCGGCCGGGTGGTGCTACCCCGAGCGGTGCGACGGAAGTCAGGAAGCGGGAACGAACGACGGCAGCACGAAATTCTGGAGCATCTCGCGGTGCGACGGGTCGGCGGGATCGTCGTAGTCGAAACGGCCGACGAGAATGAGCTGGACCAGGCCGAGCCATTCACAGGCCTTCTCGTTGTCGATGTCGGCGCGCATCTCGCCGCGTTCGCGGGCCTGGTCGAGTACCGGCCCCCACATCTCGAGGGTGAGACTGCTCGCCAACTTCGAGGTGCCGATCACCGCCGCGGCGAGGTCCATGTGCTCCGGGCTGACGATCAGACGGATGAGTGGATCCTTGCGTCCGTGGTCGACCAGATAGATGAGCCCGTCGACGAGCTGGTCGCGGAAATGCGCGCGTTCGAGCACGTACTTGGTGCCGCGAACGAAGAGTTTGCGGGATCGCAGCCGGATGAGTTCGGCGATGAGCGTGTCGCGGTCGCGGAAGTATCGGTAGATTGTCGGCCGTGACACTCCCGCGGCTTTCGCGATGTCGTCCATCGTGGTCTTCGCGACACCGAAATGGAGGAAGGTCGACTGCGCTGCCTCGAGTATCTGCCCGCGTGCTTCCTCGACGTCCCCGCTGAGCACGTTGCTGTTACGTCGAGCCATGTCTTGTCCTGCCCTCCACGGGATTGATTGCGGACCCAGCGCCCACTTGACGATACCCGTAATACATCGGACGTTCATCGTCCACGTAGCCGGGGCGTCGTGTCGTGGTCGCCGGAATCCGCGCGACGCCGGTGCCGCGTTGTCCGGATAGCGGCGGACCGGCGCCGATGAGGACGGAACCGGGCCGACGGCGTGACGCTGGGTGACTACTGTCACGTCTCGTCGGCCGGGCGCGCGGTGCCACTCGCGATCGAAGGAGGCGCGACGATGATGTGCATCGTCGCGCCTCCGGATTCTGGCTGGGTCAGCGTTCTGGTGTGAAAACGATCGGTAGCCGGGCGCATCCGCGGACCTGGCTGGAGTGCATTACCGGGGGGTCGGATTCGACGAGGGCGTAATCCGGGATGCGTCGGTGGATCTCCTCCAGCGCGAGCTTGAGTTCGATCCGCGCCAGATGCGATCCGATGCAGCGATGCGCTCCCGCGCCGAACGAGAGGTGCCGGTTGGGCAGTCGGTAGAGATCGAGTTCCTTCGGATCCTCGAACTCCGCGGGATCACGGTTGGCCGAGCACAGCATCAGGATCAGCTGATCGCCCTCACCGATCGGGAAGCCACCCAATTCCGTTGCGCGCGTGGCTCTACGGCCCGGAATCACCGCCGCCTCGATCCGCAGGATCTCTTCGACGGCGGTCGGGATGACGCTGTCGTCATCGATGATCTGCTGACGCCGATCGGGGTTGTTCGCCAGATGGATGACACTCCACGCGAGCGAGCCCTGGACGGTGTGCAGACCCGCGATCAACAGCAGGAAGAACATGCGGTTGAGTTCTTCGTCGGTCAGCAGGCGCTTGCCGCCGTCGAGCTGGAACTCGGTGTGGATCAGCTGCGAGGTCACATCGGTGCCGGGGTTCTGCCGACGCTCGTTGATCATGTTCTGGAAGTAGCCCAGCATTGTGAAGGCGGCCTCGCCGCGCGCCTGGTTGGACTCCTCCTCACTGGCACCGGGGACTCCGGTGAGGATGATGTCGGTGGCGTCGGTGAAGACCGGTGCGTCCTCGATCGGCCAGTCCATCAGCGCCAAGAACACGCGGGTGGGCAGTTCGTGGGCGAATTCGGCGATGAATTCGGCCTCACCCTTGCCCGAGAATCCGTCGATGAGTTCGTTGACGACACCCCGGATGTCGTCCTCGAGCGCCTTCATGCGGGTAGGGCTGAACAGCGGTTGCAGCGCGAGGCGGTAGCCGGTGTGTTCGGGCGGGTCGAGCTCGATCGGAATGAATTTGCCGAATCCCGCCGTCGTGGTCACGAGGTTGTTCGGGTAGCTGGAGAACGTCTCGGGGTCGCGCAGGACCTCGTGGATCTCCTTGTACCGCGTCACGATCCAGTGGCCGCCGTGCGCGGTCGAATAGACCACGGGGCCCTTCGCGGCGAGTTCGGCGACCCGTTCCTGGACGGTGTCGACCGGGAACGCGAGCGAGGGGTCGTAGACATCGAAATCGACGACGAGGTCGGGGGGTACTTCAGCGGCAGTGGTCATCGCGATTGTTCCTCGAGATCGGAGAGTTGCGACGCGTGTGTCAGCGACAGCGCGCGTTCGGGGCAGACGGAGACAGCGGTGTCGGCATCATCGAGATGTTCGGCGAATATCGGGTCGACGAGTACGACCGGATCGCCCTGCTCGTCGGGTTCGACGAGCGCTGGGGCGACCGCATAGCACATGCCGTGACCGGCGCAGGCGCCACGATCGACGACGAGACGAGCAGGAGCGTCGGTCAAGGTCACAGATCTCCGGGCGAGCCCTTGTCCTCGGCGAACCACATGCCCACGCGGGAGAGGGTGCCGCCGTCGGTCGAGGGCAGGACGAGTCCGGAGATGTAGGCGGAGTCGTCCGAGGCGAGGAACAGCGCGACCTTGGCATTGTCGACCAGTGTCGGCGGCCGGTCGAGCTTGAGCGGAATCGGCGAGATCGAGGAGTCCCACGGGCCCGCGACCTGTTCGTAGGACTGGCCGACGACCGGCGAACCGGCGGGCATGAGGAAGTTGGGCGACATGCCGTGGGTGGGGGCGATCGCGTTGACGCGGATGCCGTACTGCCCGAGATCCAGGCTCAGGCCGCGCACCAGACCGTTGACGCCCGCCTTGGTCGCCGAGTACAGCGCGATGTTGTGGTAGGCGACCAGCGAGGCGGCCGAGGAAGTGGCGAGGATGGTGCCGCCACCGTTGGCGCGCAGCGCCGGGACGGCGGCCTTGGCGGAGTAGAAGACGCCGCTCAGATTGACGCCGAGCACATGCTGCCAATCGGCGTCGGTGAGATCCTGGAAATCGACCTGCTCGCCCCCGGCGACGGAGGGGACGCCGCCGCGCGAGACCACGCCCGCGTTGGCGAACATGATGTCGAGCTTGCCGAATTCCTCGAGTGTGGCCGCGACAGCGGCCTGGACCTGGGTTTCGACGGCGACATCGGCGGTGAGCGCGATGGCGGTTCCGCCCTGTTCCTCGACCAGCTTGACCGTCTGGGCCGCGCGATCGGCATCGATGTCGACGACCGCGACGCTCGCGCCTTCGGAGGCGAAGAGCTGGGAACACTGACGACCGAAACCGGATCCGGCTCCGGTGATGATGGCGACTTTGCCTTCGAGCTTCATGGGTTGTTACTCCGCTGTCGAGGGATTGAATGCGACCGGTCCCGCGGATCGTCGCTGGGGAAAAGCGCAGCAGCCGGATCCGAGATGGCGCCCGGGCCGGGGCGGTATCCATCGCCGAGCGGATGGCGAGAGTGCTGTGCCTCACATTCGAAAGTACGGCACCGGACGAGTGACGTCAATCGTAATTTGTCAGCGAAAGAGGCTGAGAGACAATTGACGCAATCTGTAACGTGTCAGTACCCTGGTGTCGACCCGGTCATGGTCGCCCGGCCCCGGACATGACATCGGCGCACGGGTGAGGTGATTCGAGTGGCACGCGATCGACAAAAACCGTTGATGGACAACGATATCGAGTGCGCCACGCGACCGGAGGCGCTCACCGTGGAGGCCGCGCACCGACTCATGCAGCGCCATGCCCATTGGAGGGGATCGGTATGTGCCCAGCGGGCCGCGGCGCTGGAGTTGCTCGTCGCACTCGGCCGGTACGTGCTGGACTCGCGTCGATGCCATCTACGGGTGATGTGCGAATCCATCGGCCTGATACTCGACTTCCAGTGCGATCGGTCCGCGGCCGAGGCGTTCGCGTATCGCATGAGCGCACGCGCCGATTTCGGGATCGTCATCGACCGCGATGTCCATCCGGATATGCCGCCGCTGCCGTGCGCGCGGCTGTGGGCGGTGTGAGGCGGCACCGGATCCGCGGCTCGCGTTCGGCTGCCCGTGGGGGATCGCCGAGCGCATCCATATTACCTAATGTAGATAGGTTTTCGCGGCTGATGCGCCGTCCCTGTTTACTTATCGCTCGCTAAGTGGATAACCTGACGTCGAGCCCTCGGCAGCGCCGCGATCCGTTCGCGCGACGGGTCGGCGGCCGGAGGAGGAATGGCATGGCAGACACGGTTCTGACGGAATTCGGCGACGGCGTCGCGGTGATCACCATCAACCGCCCCGAGGCGCGCAACGCCATCGATCGTGCGACCGCGGAGGGTATCGCGGCGGCGGTGGACGAACTCGAGAGCCGATCCGATCTGGTGATCGGCATCCTGACCGGCGCGGGAGGCACCTTCTGTTCCGGAATGGATCTGAAGGCGTTCGTCCGCGGCGAGAATCCGATGATCCGCGGTCGCGGTTTCGGCGGCCTCGTCGAACGGCCCCCGACGAAGCCGCTGATCGCCGCGGTGGAGGGTTGGGCGCTGGCCGGCGGGTTCGAACTCGCACTGAGCGCGGATCTGATCGTCGCCTCGCGCGCCGCGAAATTCGGTATCCCGGAAGTCAAACGAGGACTCGTCGCCGCGGCGGGAGGACTGCTGCGGCTGCCGAAGACGCTGCCGTACCAGCTGGCGATGCAGATCGCGCTGACCGGTGAACCGCTGAGCGCCGAGGACGCCCACCGTCACGGCCTGGTCAATATCGTCTCCGAACCGGGCGCGGCCCTCACGGACGCGCGCGAGCTGGCCGCGCAGATCGCCGGGAACGCGCCGCTGGCGGTGCGGGCGACCAAACAGATCGTCGCCGGTGCGGTGCGGTGGACCGATGCCGAGGGATTCGCCGCGCAAGGCGCGGCGGTCGCGGAGGTGCTGGCGTCACAGGACGCGCAGGAAGGCGCTCGCGCGTTCGCCGAGAAGCGCGCGCCGCGCTGGCAGGGGCGGTGACGAGTCGATCGCTCGGATCGTCACGCAGGCAGCGGAACTGATCAGCGGTCGCCTCGCGGCCGTTGTGCGATAACCAGAGGAAGGACCGAAAGAGTGAAGATCGAGAACACCGTCGCGGTGGTGACCGGCGGAGCATCCGGACTCGGCCTGGCCACCGTGCGCGAACTGCACGGGCAGGGCGCGAAAGTCGTGATCGTCGACCTGCCCTCCTCCGCGGGCGAGACGGTCGCGAAAGAACTCGGTGACGGCGCGGTATTCGCCGCCGCCGACGTCACCGACGAAGCGCAGATCACCGCCGCGCTGGATGCGGCCTCGGCGCTGGGGGATCTGCGTATCGCGGTGAACTGCGCCGGAATCGGCAACGCGATCAAGACCGTCGGCAAGAAGGGGGCCTTCCCGCTCGCCGATTTCAGCCGGGTGATCAACGTCAATCTGATCGGTACCTTCAATGTGATCAGGCTTGCCGCCGAGCGGATTTCGAAGACCGAGCCGGTCGGCGAGGAGCGCGGTGTCATCATCAACACCGCATCGGTCGCCGCCTTCGACGGCCAGATCGGTCAGGCGGCGTACTCGGCGTCCAAGGGCGGCATCGTCGGCCTGACACTGCCGGTGGCCCGCGATCTGGCGAGTCTGCGGATCCGCGTCGTGACCATCGCGCCCGGACTGTTCCACACCCCGTTGTTCGCCACCGCCTCCGACGAGGTCGTCGCCTCGCTCGGCGCTCAGGTTCCGCACCCGTCCCGGCTCGGTGATCCGGTCGAGTACGGTGCCCTGGCGCGCCACATCGTGGAGAATCCCATGCTCAACGGGGAGACGATCCGGCTCGACGGCGCCATCCGGATGGCGCCGCGCTGAGCAGGTGTCGTCGCGCTGTCCGCAGTCCGATGCGATAGGTAGTTCATGGGTCGACGCAGTGACGATGTCGTGCAGCGGCAGTGGCGCCGGGTCGGGGATCTCGATCTGAGCCCGATCCTGTCCGCGGCCCTCGACGTGTTCTGTGAACACGGCTTCCACGGCACGACGGTGCGCGAGATCGCCCGTCGGGTCGGGCAGACGGTTCCCGCCCTGTACTACCACTACGACAGCAAGGAAGGCATGCTGGTCGCGCTGCTCGAACTGAGCACGAGCGATCTGCACCGGCGGGTGCGCGCGGCGGCCGACGCGGCCGGCGACGCTCCCGCGGCGCGGCTCGCCAACGTCATCGAGGCGATCGTGCTGCACATGACGGTGCGGAGCAAGATGGCGGCGCTGGACCCGGAGACGCGCCACCTGTCCTCGGACAACCGCAAACGCTACGCGGCGCGGCGCAAGGATATCGAGACACTGATGGTCGAGATCATCGAAAGTGGTGTGCGGCAGGGCGAATTCGTCGCGCCCGAGCCGGACGAGACGGCTCGGGCGTTGCTGGGCATGTGCCAGTCGATCGGACGCTGGTACCGCCCCGAGGGGGCATTGCGACCGCTCGAGCTGGCCGATCGGTATGCCGGCATCGCCCTGCGTGCCGTGGGTGCCGAACACGGCAGCGGCCGATAGCGAAACTCCGAAGCCACAGTGCGAGCCCGAGACGGCGTATCCGTCTCGGGCTCGCACTGTTTCGCGCTCTAGAGCCGTTCGATCAGGGTCGCGTTCGCCATTCCGCCGCCCTCGCACATGGTTTGCAGCCCGTAGCGGCCACCGGTGGCCTCGAGGTGGTTCAGCAGCGTGGTCAGCAGGCGGGTGCCGGAGCCGCCGAGCGGGTGGCCGAGGGCGATCGCGCCGCCGCGCGGGTTGAGGCGCTCGGGATCGGCGCCGAATTCGTGCTGCCACACCAGCGGCACCGGCGCGAACGCCTCGTTGACCTCGTAGGCGTCGATGTCATCGATCGACAGTCCGGACTTGGCGAGCAGTTTCCGCGTCGCGGGGATGACGCCGGTGAGCATGAGCAGGGGATCGCTGCCGGTGACGGCGAAGGTGTGGAACCTGGCGCGCGGGCGCAGGCCGAGCGCCCGCGCCTTCTCCTCGCTCATGACGAGCACCGCCGACGCGCCGTCGGTGAGCGGAGACGAGTTGCCAGGGGTGATCTTCCAGTCGATCTCGGGGAACCGGGCGGCGATGTCCTCGGAGTAGAACGACGGCTTCAGCCCGGCCAGACCCTCTGCGGTCGTATTCGCCCGCACCGTCTCATCGCGGGTGGCCCGGCCGCCGTCGATATCGATCGGGAGGATCTCGCTGGAGAAATCGGTGGCCGCGGCACGGGCGTGTGATCGCGCGGAGAACTCGTCGAGGGTGGCGCGGTCGAATTTCCAACGCGCCGAGATGAGTTCGGCCGAGACTCCCTGATTCACCAGACCTTCGGGATAGCGGGCGGCGACCGCGGGGCCGAACGCGTTCCGGCCGAGAGTCGCCGTGCCCATCGGAACGCGGCTCATCGACTCCACACCGCAGGCGATGGCGATGTCGTAGGCGCCCGCGATGATGCCCTGGGCGGCGAAATGCGCGGCCTGCTGGCTCGAGCCGCACTGGCGGTCGATCGTCGTGGCGGGCACGGCTTCCGGGAATCCGGCGCCGAGGACGGCGCTTCGCGTGATGTTGAGTGCCTGCTCACCCGCCTGGCCGACGCAGCCGCCGATCACGTCGTCGACCAGCGCGGGATCGACGCCGGTCCGCTCGATCAGCCCGGCCAGCACGGTCGAGAGCAATTGCGCCGGGTGGATGCCCGACAGCTGTCCTCCCGGTTTGCCCTTCCCGGACGGGGTACGGATCGCATCGACGATCACTGCGGTTGTCATGAAAGTTCCTCTCGAATGGCTTGTGAGGTGCGCGCAGGACCGGGATACCGGGAGGCATCCCGCGCCGCGGTTCCGATCAGGAACGAAGCAGATCCCGGTGGATGATCTGCTTCATGATCTCGTTGGTGCCGCCGTAGATGCGCTGGATCCGAGCATCGATGTAGGCCTTCGCGACGGGGTACTCCATCATGTAGCCGTATCCGCCGTGCATCTGGACACCCGCGTCGATCACCCGGCCCTGCAATTCGGTCGCCGAGAGTTTCGCCTTCGCGGCATCGACGGCGGTGAGCGTGCCCGCGTTGTATTCGCGCACGCACCGGTCGAGATAGGCTCGCGATACCTCGACGGCGGTCTGCAATTCCGCGAGAGTGAAGCCGAGGCCCTGGAATTCGCCGATATGCTTGCCGAACGCGGTCCGCTCACGCACGTAGTCGAGCGTCCAGCCGAGCACGGCCTCGGCCGACACCTGGGCGGCGATGCCGATGCCCAGCCGCTCGAGCGGCAGACTCTGCATCAGATAGCCGAATCCCTGACCGAGTTCGCCGAGCAGGTCGGTGTGGGGGACACGGACATTGTCGAAGAACAATTCCGCGGTGTCCTGGGCGTGCAGACCGACTTTGTCGAGTTTGCGTCCGCGGCTGAAGCCCGGCGTTCCGTCCTCCACGACGAACAGGCTGAACCCTCGCGAACCCGCTTCGCGGTCGGTGACCGCGAAGACGATGACGAGATCGGCCAGGATTCCGCTGGTGATGAAGGTTTTCGAGCCGTTGATCACCCAGGAATCGCCATCGGCGACCGCGGTGGTCTGGATCGCGCGCAGATCGCTGCCCGCGGCCGGTTCGGTCATCGCGATCGCGCCGATGGTCTCACCGGTCACGAATCCGGGCAGCCAGCGCCCGCGCTGCTCGGCATTCGCGTGACGCAGCAGGTAATTCAGCACGATATCGTCGTTGGTCGAGAACCCCGATTGCAGCGCCGACGCGCCGACGCGGGCGATCTCGGACTGGATGACCACCCGGAAGCGGTAATCGGTCTCGCCCGCGCCGCCGTATTCCTCGGGAACCGAGAGTCCGAGCAGGCCCTGTTCGCCTGCCGCGAGCCAGGTTTCGCGGTCGATCAGGCGATCGGAATCCCACTTCTCCAGCTTCGGCACGACGTGGCGCTCGACGAATCCGCGGACGGTCGCGGCGAAGAGTTCGTGGTCGGCCTCGAAAGGTCGGTCTTCAACGTAATCCTTCCCGTGTCGGGTTCTCGTTCCCGAGACGTCGTGTCACTGTTGTGTCAGCAGCTTCTGGGTTTCGCGCCGGAACACCTGGTTGGCGATCTCGTTCTGGCCGAGCACCATTCGGCCCGCGCTAGCGCTGGTCATACCGCGCTGCGAATCACGCAGCAGCGGGAAGTCCTCCGCGTGCAGCACGTCGAGCAGGATCTGCCAGTTCTTGTCCCACAGTCGAGTCCACCGCTCCTCGGTCATCCGGGTTTGTTCGACCGGAGGCACGATCAGTCGCATCTCCATCCGGCACCGCTGCGGATCGGTGGGGTGCGGACGGAAGGTGAGCAGCTGGAAGTGATCGGGCTGGCGCAGCAGTGTGCTGTTGGGCAACAGGAAATGCGTTTCGGTGACGTCGCTCGCGAGGCTGCGATCGCCGGGGTCCTCCTCGATCCACCGGTCTATCGACTTGCGCGGCGCGATGAATCGGCAGTGCCGCCCGAAGTCGTCGAAGGCCATCACGTTGGTGTGGATGTGCTTGGCGGCGGTATTCGGGTGCGCGTACTGGATGTGGTAGCCGTCGAGGAAGGCGTCCTGCATGATCTTCCAATTGACCGGCTCATCGAAACCCTCGGATTTCACGCAGATCTTCGGTCCCAGTTCGTAGGAATCGAGGATGGCGTCCATTTCCGGGCCGAGCCATGCGGCGACGTCGATGGTGGCGTCCGCGTCGTCGACCATCCAGATGAAACCGTGTCGTTCCTCGGTCGGTAATTCGATCAGTCCGAGGTTCGCGCGTTCGGCCTCGCCGAAGGTGTTGTCCCTGGTGATCGTGCGCAGGCTGCCGTCGGTGTCGTAGGACCACCGGTGGTACGGGCACGAGAACAGCCGGCAGCGGCCCTTCTCCTCCTTCTCCAGCAGCGCCCCGCGATGGCGGCACAGGTTCACCAGCGCCTTGACCCCGCCGTCGCGCTGGCGCACGACGATGATGTTGTTGCGCGGCATCTGCAGGGTGAAGAAATCGCCGGGGCGGGGGATCTCGGAGCCGTGCGCGACGATCGACGGCGACCTGCCGAAGATCAGGTCGCGTTCGCGCTTGGCGATCGCCGGGTCGGTGAACTCCTCGGGCTCGAACCAGGTGATGTGCTCGTACTCGTCGGTGGTGTCGTTGCGCAGGTGCGTCAGCGCACGGCGAATGCGTTCCTCGCGGGGAGCCCCGACCTCGGTCATGGCTTTCCTCCAATGTCTTTCGGCGTGCCCGGTGTCGCCATCGAAGTGGCAGGCAGCACCCGGCTGAGCTGTTGAGATTCCTTTCTAAATCTAACTCATGTAGGTTTGTGTGTAAACGGGAGGATCGAGAAGGAGTGCTGCGAGATGATCTCTTACGGCTGGTGTGAGCGTCTCGATGACGGCGACCGGGCCGAGGCGTCGACACTGGTCGCCGCGGCGGCCCGTTACGACGAGGAGGCGGGTTTCACGACGATCGAGCCGCGCGAGGTGCACTCGGAGTCGACCGGTCCCGACGAGGTCGTGTGGCATCTGCCGATCAAGGCGCGCCGCGATCTGAGCACGCGCGACGACGCGCCCGAGGTGATGGTGGCCTACCTCCGCCTCTCGATCGATCGCCACGGGCAGGCGAGTGTGGCGATGGTGGTCGATCCTCGCTATCGGTCACGCGGCATCGCGACCACCCTCGTCGAGGAATTGGGCCTCGACGTGTCGGCGCCGGGTGGCTGGTGCGGGAGGGGGGCCACGTCGCTGCGCTGCTGGGCCTACGGCAGTCACCCCGCGTCCGAACGGCTGACCCGGCGGTTCGACGTGCGGCCGGTCGCGCGGTTGTGGACGGTGCTGCGCCACCTGTCCGGACCGTTCGCGATGCCGTTGGAAACGGCCGAGATCCCCGACGGCGCGGTGATCGGCGAGTTGCCCGATCTCGCCGCACCGGCCGCGACCGCGCGGGTGCGCGATCTGCTCGAACGCGCGTCCCTGACCCGCTCGCACGTCGAGCAGTTCGGTGACGAGTTCGCCGACCGTGCCGGACGGGTGCTGATCGCTTCGGACGCGGCGGGGCGCGACCTGGGTTTCGTGTGGTTCGATCCCCGGCCGCGCGAGCATATGGAGTTGCGTACCGCGTCGGTGCGCGCGTTGATGCTCGCCGCGGACGTGCGGGGTTCCGGGCTCGGTGCGGCGCTGTTGACGCGCGCGCTCGTGCGACTCCGCGACACCGGCGCGCAACTGGCGCGGATGCGGGTCGACCCGGAGGACGAGGGCGCTGTCCGCATGCTGCGCCTGCTGTCGTTCGAGCAGGAGGAAGCCCACGCCTGCTATCAGATCGGCGACCGGATCGATCCGCCCGTCTATCGGCGCGGATGACCGGAACGGCGTGTGGTCACCCTCGCCGGGGGTGCGGCCACGGGGTCGTCGGCGGCATCACGATAATGCCGCGATTTAATCTAATGTCATAAGATTTAGTGAAGTTGTTCGAGAGGCCGATCGTGTTGGGAGTGACCGGATGAGTGAGGCCACGGCAGTGCAGGCGCCGAGGCGGATGCGGGTGGTCGCCAAGGACACGATCGCCGACGGCGTCGTCGCGGTGCGATTGGCCGACGCCGACGGTGGCGAGGTAGCGACGTGGGAGCCCGGTGCGCATATCGATCTCGAGCTCGAATGCGGTCTGGTCCGTCAGTATTCGCTGTGTGGCGATCCCTCCGATGTCGGTTCGCTCACCGTCGCGGTACTTCGGGAGGCGTCCGGACGCGGTGGATCCATCTACGTGCACGACAAGCTCGAGGAAGGCGATGTCCTCCAGGTCGGCGGGCCGCGTAATCATTTCGCCCTCGTCGACGCGCCGTCCTATCTGTTCGTCGCCGGCGGTATCGGCATCACCCCGCTGTTGCCGATGCTGCGCAACGCCGAGCGGCGCGGTGCCACGTGGCGGCTGCTGTACGGCGGCCGGACTCGTTCGGGTATGGCCTTCGCCGACGAGTTGGTGACCGCGTATCCCGAGGGTGTCGACATCCGTCCACAGGACGAGTTCGGGCTGCTCGATATCGCGGGCGCGCTCGATGCCACCGAGGACGGCGTGGCCGTCTACTGCTGCGGTCCCGAACCGTTGCTCCAGGCCGTGGAGGCGGCGGGGCGTGAGCGGCGGCTCGATGTCCACGTCGAGCGGTTCGCGCCCAAGGCGGTCGCCGAGGACGCCGTCGACGGTACGTTCGATGTGGAGCTGCGTCGCACCGGCGCCACGGTCGCCGTCGGCGCGTCCGAGAGCATCATCGACGCGCTCGAGCGGGTGGGAGTCTCCGTCGACTTCTCCTGCCGGGAGGGAACCTGCGGGACTTGTGAGGTCGCTGTCCTCGGGGGTGAACCCGATCATCGCGACTCGGTGCTGACCGAGGAGGAACAGGCGGCCGGGGACGCGATGATGATCTGTGTCTCGCGCTGCCGAGGATCGAGGCTGGTGCTCGACCTATGACTCGTTTAAACTACGGCCATTAGATAAAGGGTGACGGGCGTCACGTACGACTCGGGTGGGTCTGCCACACGCCGGATACCGCAACAAGGAAGTTGAGGAGAACATGGCAGCGACTATCGGATCTGCCCTGGGCTGGTGGGCCCGTTCCAAGGGAGAGCGGACCGCGATCGTCGTGGGGGAGGAGGCGCTGACCTACCGCGAGCTACAGGACTGGTCGAGCCGCATCGCGCGTTCGCTCGCCGATCGCGGCATCACGCGCGGGGAACGCGTCGGCGTTCTCGGGCCCAACTCGCTGGCCTGGCCGGTCATCGCCCTCGGCGCGATGAAGGCGGGAACCGTCCTGGTGCCGCTCAACCCCAGGCTCAAGCCCGCCGAACTGCGCAAGGTCGTCGACGACGCGGGTATCACCACGGTGGTGTTCCCCGTCGAATTCGCCGCAGCCGTGGACGAGACCAGGGCGCTCGGTGACGGATTCACCGGTATCGAATTCGGCGAGCTCGCCGCGCTGCGGGCCGGAGGCGTCGACGATTTCCGCATCGACCTGGACCCCGACGATCCCGCCGCGCTGCTGTTCACCAGCGGCTCGACGGGACTGTCCAAGGGCGTGATCTGCACCAATCGCACGCTGTTGAGCATCGTGTTCGAGGCCTCCCTCGTCGAGGAGGGGCTGCGGCCGGGCACCACGACGTTGCTCGTGCTGCCGCTGGTCTTCACCCCCGGTCTGGTGTGGGGTCTGCTCATGACGATCGTGCTCGGCGGGAAGATCGTGATCGAGCCGGAATTCGTCCCGGGTAAGGCAGCCCGGTTACTCGCCGAGCACGAGGTGCAGGCGATCTTCGGTGTGCCGCTGATCTTCGAGGCCATCTCGCGGTCGGCCGAGTTCGAGGAAACCGACCTGAGTTCGCTGCGCACCGCCATCGTCGGTGGCGCCGCGGTGCCGGTATCGCTGCTCGAGCGCTGGGCGAAGAAGGGCGTGGCGCTGCGGCAGATCTACGGCATGACCGAGGCGGGTGGCGTCGCCACCGCGACACTGGTCCAGGAGGCGGCGGACCACCCGGACACCTGCGGCACAGGCTCGATCTTCACCGAGGTGACGGTCGTGGCCGAGGACGGAAGTCCCGCCGAGCCCGGCGTCGAGGGCGAGATCCTGCTGCGCGGCCCCGGTGTGACTCCCGGATACTGGAACGACGAGGAATCGACGGCCGCCGCGTTGCGCGACGGCTGGCTTCACAGCGGTGACCTCGGCAAACGTGACGACCAAGGCCGCCTACAGTTCGTCGACCGGCTCAAGGACCTGATCATCACCGGCGGTATCAACATCTCCCCGGTCGAGCTGGAACGGGTGATCGGCGAAATCGACGGTGTCGAAGAAGTCGCGGTGATCGCCGCCAGTGACGCGCGATTCGGCGAGACCCCCGCCGCCATCGTGAAGGTCAACGGGGAGGTCGATGAAGCCGGGATCATCGAGCATTGCGATCGTCTGGTCGCCGATTACAAGGTGCCGAGGTACGTGATCATCAGGGACGAGCCGCTGCCGCGACTGCCCAGCGGCAAACTGTCCAAGACCGCGATCCGCGCGGAATACCGTGACGTCGCCGACCGTTTCGAGAAGCTGCGATGACCACGGCGCCGACGCCTGTCGCGGAGGCGGTGGTGCGGATCGAGCGCGACGGCGCGATCGCCGTGATCCGGCTGCATCGCCCGGAACGGCTCAACGCCTTCAACCAGCACATTGCCCGCCGATATCCGGATCGCGTCCGACACAGCGCGATTCGGTTTCGTCTTCACCCGTCGCGGGTTGGTGCCCGAAGCGTGTTCGTCGTGGTTCCTGCCCAGGATCGTCGGTAACGCCACGGCCTTGGAGTGGACACTGAGCGGCCGCATCGTGCCCGCGTCGGAGGCGTTGGCACGCGGGCTGGTGAGCGAAGTGCTCGCGCCCGACGAATTGCTGCCGAGAGCGATCCAGATCGCGCGATCGTTGGTGTCGGGGACAGCGCCGGTATCGGTCGCGCTGACGCGAGAACTGTTGTGGCGCATGCTCGGTGCCGAAGGGCCTGAAGTCGCCCACCGCGCCGAATCCCGTGGCATCTTCGCGCGCTCCCGGTCGGCCGATCTGCGTGAAGGCGTGGACGCCTTCCTGACCAAACGCGACCCGCGATTCGTCGACTCCGTCGCCGACGGATTGCCTTCACTGTTCGACTGACCGGAGAACTACGCGGCTGTCCGGATCCTGTGCCACAGGGTCCGGACAGCCGCGTTTCGTCTGTGGCCCGCACACCGCAGCAGTTTTACAGATGACGATTGACGTCATACGTAATGTGAAGTAGCGTTCTGTGAGGCACGGCACTATTCCCCGTGCAGACGGTGCGCATCACATTGCGCGTTCCGGATGCGGGTCCGCCCGGGTGGTCGTCGCTTTCCTTGTGCTCGTCCGACTTCGGACCGGGGCGCGGTCATCGTGGAAATACGGAGTATCGAAACAATGAAGTTCGAAGGCACCGCTACCGACGTAGCCGATTGGTCGACGAGCTCGACGACGAGCATCACCCGGATTTCTCCCCTCGATCATGTCCAGCGCGACAGCGCACCGCGGCGGCCTTCACCCGCCGACCGCGTCGCGGAATACCTCTCGCAAGCTCCCGCCAAGAGTTTGGCGACACTCGGCAGGTCGGCACAGTTGACTGCGGCCGTTCTGCGCTATTCGGTCGTCGACACCGTCAGAATGCGAATGCCGGTGCAGGAATTGGTCGAGCAGATGTGGTCGCTGTTGAAAGTAACCGCGCTGCCGGCATTGCTGATGGCGATTCCGATCGGCGCCGAGGTCTCGGTTCAGGTCGGCGGAATCATGAATCAGGTCGGGGCGAACTCGCTGGCGGGGGCCGCGAGTGGTCTCGGTGTCGTTGGTCAGGGCGCGCCGATGGCGGCCGGACTCCTGATGAGCGGCGCCGCCGCCTCGGCGATCGCCTCCGATCTCGGAGCGCGGGCGATCCGCGAGGAGATCGACGCGATGCGGGTGATGGGCGTCGATCCGGTGGAGCGCCTGGTCATGCCCCGGTTTCTGGCGATGATCGCCATCGCGCCGATCCTGTGCATCATCATCATCTTCGCCGGTGTTTTCGCCGGCCTCCTGATCTCGGCCAATGTCAACAATGTCGTGCCCGGCAGTTTCTGGCAGTCCTTCGGCGCCTTCGCGACACCGACCGATCTGGCCTTCTCGGTGCTGAAGGCGCTGCTGTTCGCGGCGATCGTCGTACTCATCGCGAGTCTGCGCGGCCTCGAGGCGAAGGGCGGGCCGAAAGGGGTGGCGAACGCGGTGAACGCCTCGGTCGTCCTGAGTGTGTTCTGCATCTTCCTCACGAACCTCCTTGTCAGCCAAGTGCAGATGATGTTCTTCCCCGCGCGGTTGGCGTGATGATGACCAGCAACCCCGCGAAATACCGGTACCTCCCGAACTCGCTGTTGATGTCGCCGCTCCAGGCGCTCCACCGGGGCACGACGAGTTTCCTCGGCGAGATCGGCCAGATGACGGTTTTCACCGTCAAGACGATCTACCTGCTGCCGAGGACAATTCGCCATTACCGGAAGCAGACGCTCGCGACCATGAACAACATGGCATGGGGGAGCGGTTCGCTGATCGTCGACGGCGGTGTGGTCAGTTTGATGTTCTTTCTCGGCGTCGCCGTCGGCGCGGTGGTCGCGATCGAGGCATTCATGGCCTTGAATCTGCTCGGCTTCGGCGCATTGACCGGAATCATCGGCTCTTTCGGCAATATTCGGGTGATCGCCCCGATCATCACCGGAATCGGATTCGCCGCGCAGGCGGGCTGCCGCATGACGGCCGAGATAGGCGCCATGCGGATCTCGGAAGAGATCGATGCGACCGAATCCATGGGTCTGCAGGCGATTCCGTTCGTGGTCGGCACCCGGCTGATCGGCGGAATGCTCGTCGTACTGCCCGGCTATCTGATGGGTCTCGTGGTCAGCTTCTTCACCGGCGGGGTCATCGTCAAGGTATTCCACCGACAACCCGAGGGAACCTACGACCACTATTTCGCGCAGTTTCTCAGCGTCGCCGACCTCGCGGCCTCGGTGGTGAAAGCCGTCACCTTCTGCGCGGTCGTGACCATCATCCACTGCTACTACGGATATTTCGCCACCGGTGGGCCCGCAGGTGTCGGCGCCGCGTCCGGGCGAGCGATCCGGGCGAGTCTCGTCGTCATCGTTGTCCTGAATTTCGCCATGACGGTCGCCATGTGGGGTCTGAGTCCCCTTCTGGTCTTCAAAGGATAGGTCGATGGGTAAGACAAGGAACCAGGACTTTCTCCGCGGCTCCGATCGGCGGCAGTCGAGAGTGGTCAACGGCGCGGCCGCGGCCGTGCTCGCCGTCGCGACGGCCGCGGTCGTCGGTGTGGTGTGGGTCTTCCCGCACTACGACGAACCGGAAGGGCTCGCGCTGAATATCGACGTGCCCTACGTCGGTCCCGGGGTGGGCACGGGCACGAAGGTGATCCTGCACGGCGCCGAGGTCGGCGAGGTCACCGGACTGGATAAGACCAGGCCCGACACCGTCCGGATGACGGTGACCCTGGAACCCGGCGAGATCGGCGGCCTGACCGACGCGTTCGATCTGGACTTCCGCCCGCAGAACTACTTCGGCATCACCGCGGTGAACCTGGTCGATCGCCCCGGCGGTGGCGCACTGATGGCAGGGCGCACGCTCGACCGGGTGCCCGCGGGCGATTTCACCATGTCGACGATGCTGGAGAAGGGCTCGGTCGCCATCGACGGAACATTGACCACCTCGATGGTCCGATCCCTCGACAAGGTCGTGCGATACACCGACGGGCTGACTCCGCTGATCCAGTCGGGCATCGTGTTCGCCGACCGTGTCGCTGCCACCCAGCAGACACTGCCGACCGAACTCCTGCGCTACGCGAACGACATCCTCGCGGTGCTGCCAGCTTTCAGCGCCGAGGCGATCGACAGCCTCGCCTACGTCTACGACAGCGTGTACAACCGCAAGCCCGACGGCTCGATCGGCGTCGACGACGCGTTCATGGATTACAGCGACGCGGGTCTCGGACTGGCCGCCAACAGTCTCTTCGGCAAGGCGGGACGCCTGCTCGCCTCGCACGGAACCGAGTTGACACCGATGACCCTGCTGGTCAAGGCGCTCACCGACGCGATGCCGCGGATGCTCGACGGTGGTGCCGCACCGGCGAAGTCGCGGGAACTCATCGACCGCTACAGCGCCGCTTTCAGCGGACCGGGAGACAGCAGGACGCTGAATCTGCGGCTCGTCCTGGACGATCTGCCGATGATCGCCGCACCGTTGGCGCTGACCGGACTACCGCCGATGCTCGCACAGGAGGGACCGCGATGAGCCCTCGGGTCGCCATGTTCATCACCCTCGCCAAACTCGCTGTCGCCCTTGTCGTGTCGATCGCGCTGTTCGCGATCGTCCTGAGTGCCATCAGGAATCCGGTCGATGGTGAAACCTCCGTCTACACGGCGGAATTCACCGACGTCTCGGGACTGCACGTCAACGGTGACATCCGCACGAAGGGCGTCCGGATCGGAAAGGTCCGCTCGATCGAGCTGAACCGCGCGGACGGCCGCAGCATCGCCGAGGTCGAGTTCTCACTGGAGGAGCCCTACCGGCTGTACGACAACACGGTTCTGGCGGTGAAGTACCAGAACCTCACCGGAGTTCGCTTCATCGATCTCGCCGCCCCGCAACAGCGGGGTAACGAGGTGCGCCGACTACCGGTGAGCGCGACGCAGTCGTCTTTCGACATCACCGAACTGTTCAACGGATTGCAGCCGGTGCTGACCACCATGAGCACCGAGGAGATCAATACCTTCATGGAGAACGCGATCACCCTGTTACAGGGCGACGGGGCGGGTTTGGCGCCGATGCTCGACAGTATTCAGCGACTCACCGATCTCGCCCACGATCGCGAACAGGTGATCTCCACCCTCGTCACCAATATGTCGCGCATCGCGGACAGCATGGGAGGCAGGTCGCCGCAGGTGATCCAATTCCTGCACTCGCTGAGTTTCCCGATATCCAAGGCGATGACCGTGTTGGAGGAATTTCCCAAGACCGCGAGCTTCGGCCCCGAATTCCTGACTCCCGTGCACCGCCTGCTCACCCAACTCGGACTCGATCGCGACCTGGATATCGAAGAACTGCTCGGCCGGGCCTTCGCCTCGATTCCCTCGGCGGCCGAAGCGCTGCGCCTGCTGCCGGTCGCGTTCGCGGGTCTGCAATTGCCGCAATTGACGACCCCGGCGGCGGGTGCGATGAACTGCGGAAACGGTGTCGCGCAACTTCCGACCGAAGTCCGCGTGCTGCTCAACGGAAGTGAGGTAGTGGTATGCAACGGGCCTCGATGACCGCGCCTCGCGCGGTGTCGGTGACGCGGCGCCTCGCGCACCGGGTCGCCCACCACGAGATGCTGCTCGGCGCCGTCGTCGTGCTGGTCGCCGTCGTTGCCCTGGTGACGACGACGCTGCTGTACACGCGACCGATCGGTCAGGCGACGATCACCTTCGAGACCACCGACGCCTCGGCGCTCACACCGGGTCTGGAAGTGCGTATCGCGGGCATCACCGTCGGCAAGATCACCTCGATCTCGCTGCGCCCGAATGTGGTTCGGGTGCAGGCCCGAATCTCCGACGACGCCTTCGTGGGTGAGGACTCCCGAGTCGAGGTGCGCATGCTGACGCCGGTCGGCGGGTACGCGGTGACACTGATCCCCCTCGGCGACACGCCACTCGGGGACACGGTGATCCCGCACGAGCATGTCACCGCGCCCTATTCGATCGGCGACGTGCTGCAGGCCGCCCCCCACGTCACCGACGAGGTCGACGGCGTCACCATCGACGCCGGTATCGATCAGGTCGCGCGAGCGCTCCAGCACAACACGACGTCGGTGGGATCGCTGATCGCGGGTATGAACAGCATCGCCACGGTGATGGACCATCAGCGCGAACAGGTACGACGGGTCGCCGATCTGGCGGCGGAGTATCTCGAATCCTTCGACGCCGACCGCCGATTCGTCTTCGATCTGATCCGCCGGGTCGATATCGTCGTCACGACCTACAACAACACCCACGTCGGATTCAACGAGGCGTATCGCCTGCTCGGTGACGTACTCGCCCGGGTACAGCCGCTCGAGAAGTACTACCTCGACCACAAGGACGAAGTGCGCGCCGCGGTCGATCAGGTCAGGCATTCCATCGAAGACTTCCAGACGAATATGGGGCCCGCCATCGATCAGCTGCAGAATCTGCGGGACCGATTGGCGGCCTGGCTCACGCCGGAAGGCCTCGCGGCGATCAGCGGCGGAACCATATCGGCGACACAGATCTGCGTTCCCCTTCCCGGACGGGCGTGCTGAAGTGAGAAAGAACAGAACTCGCCTCGTCGGCATCCTGGTGATCGTCGGCGTCGTGGCGGCAGGCGGAATCGGTTTCGCCGCGGTCGACAGCGACAGAGAGAGCACCGACGGATTTTGCGTCCGGATGCCGGATTCGATCGGTCTCTACGAGGGAAATTCGGTGACCCAGATGGGATTTCAGGTCGGCAAGGTCGACCGGATCCGCCCCGCCGGTGACCACGTCGAGATCGGCTTCACCCTCGACGGCGGACGCCGATTTCCCGCCGACGTCAAGGCGGTGACCCGGTCCAAGTCGATCCTGGCCGACCGAAGTCTCGAACTCGTCGGCAATTACGAGAGTGGGCCGGAATTGACAGCGGGGGAGTGTATCCCGCTCGAGCACAGCTACACACCGAAGAGCATCTCCGAAATCGCTGGGTCCGCCGCGGATTTCATCGATGAGCTCAGCCCGGCCGACGGTCGGCAGAGCATGCGGAACGCGGTCGTGGGATTCGAGGAGGCGCTGCGCGGTCAGGGCCAGAACGCGCGCGCGATGATGCTGCACGCGTCGGCCGCCGCGAACAATCCCGACCAACTGATCGCCGATATCGGCTCGATCATCCTCGATATGGCACCGCTCACCGATGACGCCCTGCGACAGTGGTCGAGCATCCAGTCGATCCTCGATCAGATGCCCGCCGTCGTCGCCGCGGGCATCGGGCTGTGGCCGGGAACCATCGACGTGTGCGTCGGCGTCGGGTGGCTGGTGAACGTCCTGCACGATGTCCACACCGAATACGGCGACCTGCTGTGGCCGATGCTGCGCGGTCCGCTCGCCGAAGCGATCCACCTCGCGGCGGCCCGATCCGGGGATATCGCGAGCCTGCTGGAATCGATTCCGTCGGTCGCGGCGATGCTGCGTCAGCAGAGCGGCGACGACGGGTCGATGACGGTCGCCTACCAGCCGCCGACCGTCCGGATCGAGGCAGCGGACTCCGCGGCGGTGTGCGAAGCGCTCAACCACCTCGCGCCGGGCACCTGCACACCGACCGCCACGGGGCAGGCCCAGATTCCCGCCACGGGCCTGCTCGACCTCGTCCTCGCGAAAGGCCGATGATGACAACATTTTTCGGGTCTTCGAAGATCGGGGCCGTATCGGTCGCGATGTGCTGCGGCCTTCTCATGACCGGCGGCTGCTCACTGGGGCCCGACGACCTGCCGTCCGTTCGTGGCGGTATCGGCGACGGATACACCGTCGGCATCGAATTCGTCAGCGTGATGAATCTGCCGAACGGCGCCGACGTCATGATGGACGGCCTGCGCGTGGGTGAGGTTCGCGCCGTCACGGTGCTCGAAGATTCGGTGAATGTGACCGTCGGCCTGAAGGAAGGCAGCAGAGTACCCGCCGATGTGCACGCGGTGATCCGCCAGAACACCCTGCTCGGCGACACCTACATCGCCCTCGACCACGACAGAATCGGGGCCGACGAGCAATTTCTGCGCCCCGGCGGTCAGGTGAGCGCGGACCACACCAGTTCACCGCCGCAATTGGAGGACACCATGGCGGTGCTGGCGTATTTCGTCAACGGCGGCAGTATCCAGCGGATCCAGGACGCGATGGGCCGGATCAACACGGTCATGCCCACGATTCCGGATGTGCGGCGGCTCGCCTCGGTCGTCGCCGTCGACCTGCGAGATCTGGCGAGCGATACCGGCGAGATCGACCGGATGCTCGACGGATTCGACGCCACCGCGGTGGCGCTGAACGAGAAGTCGCAGACCCTCGCCACGCTGTTCGCGCCCGAAGCGCAACACTACTGGCGGCGAGTGGCGGTCAATATCGTCTCCTATATCAGCCAGATCCTGCCTTCGGTCGGCAGCGTCTACCAGGGTGGACTGTGGTTGGTCCCGATGCTGAACTCGCTCGCCGATACCGGCGACCTATTCCGGACCATCTGGGACAAGGCGCCCGCCGATACCGCGAAACTGTCGGATTTCCTTCGGACGACAGTCCTGCCGTTCGCGCAGCGCCCCTCGGTGAACATTCGGTCGATCGAATCCGCTCGGGGCGATCAGATCGTCGCCGATGTCGAAAACCTGCTGCGGATGCTGGGAGCTGTGAAATGAAGTTCGGGACTCCACTGTCGATCCTCGGCATGGTCGCACTCGCGACGTCCTCGCTGCTGTATCTCGATCGGCTCGGCCTCGACTACGACGCTCTCGCCGAGGTGAGAACGGCGAACCTGTCCATTCCGGACACCAACGGCCTGGTCGTCGGATCGCGAGTATTGCTGCGCGGGGTCGAGATCGGTCATATCACGCGGGTCCACTCCTCGGCCGCGGGCATCGATGTCGAATGGAACTACGACCGCGGCTACCGGATACCGGCCGACAGCCGATTCCGGGTCGACAATCTGTCCGCTCTCGGCGAGACGTATCTCGCTGTGCTTCCGGCAGCCGCCGCCGGTCCGTATCTCGCGGACGAGGCCGTCATTCCGGCCGATCGGGTCGTCGTCCCGACCACCTTCAAGGAACTGTCCGAGCGTCTGACCACGCTGCTCGAGCAGGTCGAGCCCGAGCGGATCCGTGAAATCTTCGCGACCATCGACGTCGCGCTGCCCGACGACCCGTGGGTACTGGGCGATCTGTCGCGCGCAGGCGAACTCCTGGCAGGCACCCTCACCCAGCAGTCGGCGAATCTGACCACGGTGCTGTCGAGTATTCAGCCGATACTGCGCAACACCGGAACCGTTCCCGGCGATCTGGTCGGCGCGACCCCGCTTCTGGCCGACTTCGGGTCCGGATTCCGAGAACTGCTCGCCGGAATCTATTTCGCGGCCTCGTTCGGCCCCCTGAAGGACGGTATCGAATTCGGCGCCGGACCCCTGATCGATCAACTACAGGCATTTCTCGACGACACCGCCGCCGACCTGCACACTCTCGGCGTCGATCTGCTGCCCGGTGTGCAAGCCGGAACTGCCGCGATGGCGACGGTGAATATCGGACGACTGCTGGACAACGCCATTGCCGCGACGGCCTCCGGTGATGCGGTGACCGTCCGAATCCGGCCACCGGACAGGTGAGCCCACGCCCTTCGGTGCCCCCATCCAGTGACGAAACCCCTTTCACAGGAAAGACCTCATGACCCAGTCGACCGATATCCCGCAGAGCCCCGAACACACCGAAGAAGTCGATGCGGACGCCGTGCCACCCGCTTCGGGGTGGGGTGAAATCGTGCGCCGAGGCCGCGACGCGGGTGAATCCGCGATCAAGCTCAAAACACTGGTCTGCGGCCTGGTCGTGTTCGCGATGGCGGCAACCATCGCGGTGCTCGGCTGGCAGTTGCACCGCGAGTCCGGCGACCTGGACGCGGTACACACCGCTGCGGCCGATTCGGCCCACGCCGAGCAGATCGCACTGGATTACGCCACGGCGGCGGCGGAAATGAACTTCCAGGATCTGTCGACCTGGCGCGGGCGGCTGACGAAGGGAACGAGCCAGGAACTGTCGGGCCGCCTCACGCAGGCCGCGACCTCGATGGAGCAGATCATCGTTCCGCTGCAATGGGTTTCGACCGCGAAGCCGATCGCGGCGAAGGTCCGCTCGGTGGACAACGGCGTGTACTCGGTCGACTGCTTCGTCAGCATTCTGACCAAGAACAGTCAGGCACCGGAAGGGATCCAATCCACGGCCACCTACCAGTTGAGCCTCGACAGCGCCGAC
This sequence comes from Nocardia sp. NPDC005366, assembly GCF_040606855.1. Taxonomy (NCBI): domain Bacteria; kingdom Bacillati; phylum Actinomycetota; class Actinomycetes; order Mycobacteriales; family Nocardiaceae; genus Nocardia; species Nocardia sp. NPDC005366. The sequence goes on along the minus strand of NZ_JBEXFQ010000039.1, from coordinate 17,086 downwards.
AACTGGACCATCTCCGATATCGGCGGTATCGGTCCGGCGTTCGGCGCCACCGATCCACCCCGCTAGATCCTGGTGCCCGCGAGAGTCGCCCGGGGACCGTCCGTCGGAGAACGGCCTCAGCGGGCGGTATTCGGGCGCGACCGACCGGGCGCCGGTGTGGCGCCGACGGTGGTCATGAGGTGTTCGATGAGCAGGATGAGGACCTGTTTGGCCGACTCTCGATCGCGCACATCACAGAGCCGGATCGAGATATCGTCCGACAGGTCGAGTGCGCGGCGGATCTCGTCCTCGTCGTAGATGTCGGCGTCATCGAAACAGTTGACCGCGACGATGAAGGGAATCCCGCGTGATTCGAAGTAGTCGACCGCGGCGAAGCTGTCGTCCAGGCGTCGAGTATCGGCGATGACGACCGCGCCGAGAGCGCCGATGGACAATTCCTTCCACATGAACCAGAACCGGTCCTGCCCCGGCGTTCCGAACAGGTAGAGCACCAGGTGCGGGCTCAGGGTGATCCGGCCGAAATCGAGGGCGACGGTGGTCGTGGTCTTGGTCTCGACCCCGGTCAGATCGTCGACGGCCGCACCGAGGGCGGATAGACGTTCCTCAGTGCGTAGCGGTGCTATCTCGCTGACTGTGGTGACCAGAGTGGTCTTTCCGACGCCGAACCCACCCGCGATGAGCAGTTTCACGGCCTCGACCGAGCCGATGTCGGAGGGGTCGGCGAAATCAGATTCTGCGAATACCATCGAGCACCGCCTGCAGGAGTGTCGGATCGGCGCCGCCCGCGAGTGGCGCCGGGGATCGGAAGATGACGTGCCCGGACTGGATCAGGTCGCTGACAAGGACTTTGACCGCTGCGAGTAGGAGATTCAGGTGGGCGGCGAGTTCGGCGATCGATAGCGGCCTGCGCTGACACAATCGAACGATCTCGGCGTATTCCCGATCGAGTGTGGCCGCCTCGTGCTCGGAGCGAACCGCGACGACGAGGGTGAGTATGTCGAGTTTGTGCAGGTCACGTCCTGCCCGGCCCCGGGTGACGGCGAACGGTCGGACCAGTGGTCCCGGGTCGTCGCCGAACTCCCAGTTCTGCTCGCCGCCGAAATTCACGGTTTCAGGGGTACGCGCAGCGTGCCAGACGGTGTGCGGGGCACAGCGGCGAGCTGATCACGGACCTGCCCGACGATGACATTCATCTCGTAGGCGATCAGGCCCAGATCGGCCTCGATGGCGGCCAGCATTGCCAGACAGGTGCCTTGCCCCGCCTCGGTCACCACCAGGTAGCCTTCGGCGAGTTCGACGACGGTCTGTCGCAGGGACCCTTTGTCGAATCTGCTGCCGACCCCGCGGGCCAGGCTGTGCAGGGCGGACGCCATGGCGGCCAGATGCTCGGCGTCCTCGCGGCGCAGTGTGCGTGAACGTGCGAGTGGCAGGCCGTCGGCGGACAGGACCATGGCTTGCTCGGACCCCGGTGTGCGGTCGACCAAGCCGTCGAGCAGCCAGTCGAGGGTATCGCGGGCCTGGGTTGCCGCTTCGTTGTTCATGTATAGGGGCCGTCCATTGCTCGTCGGGTGAGGTTCGGGTCGGACGTACGTGCTTGGCGTGTGCCCTTCTGGAAGGACTCCATCGACCGTCGGATTTCTCCGGCCGACCGCGATCGGTCGGGGGATCGCTGCCCGATCTCGGGCGAGTGTTCGTCGGCTCGGAGCTCCGGCGCGAGGTGGGTCTGCTTGTGCCGCTGTGGAAGCGGAGCCCGCTGACGAGCGCTCGTGCGCCCGGTGATCTCCCGCTGCGGCCTCGACTGCCCAGCGGGGGAACTCGTCGGTCGACGCCCGCTGGTGAGCCGGTCGTCCGATTCGTCGTGCGGCCACGGGGGCAGGGGAGACCGGTCGTGTCCGGACAGCCGGGGAACCTGTTCGGTGGGCCTTCGCATTGCCGCCTCGAGCGTGTGTCCTGGGGGTGTCGGTGGCACCGCGACAGGATCGGCCTCGGCCCGGTCGGCGTCGAGTTCGAGTAGCGCGGTCGGGATCAAGACGATGGCTTTGACACCGCCGTAGGCCGATTCCTGCAGGTTGACCGCGATCGTGTGTCGTTTCGCCAGTCTGCTGACCACGAAGAGACCGAGGTGACGCTGTCCGGCCAGGGCCAGTTCTTGGAAGTCCTGCGGCTCGTGGAGCAGGTTGTTGAGTCGTTCTCGTTCGTCGAATCGGATGCCGAGTCCCTGGTCCTCGACTTCGATCACGACGCCGCGGCCGACGACGTTGCCGTGGATGGATACCAGGGACTGTGGTGGCGAGAACAGCGTGGCGTTGTCGATCAGTTCGGCGAGGAGGTGGATGAGGTCGGCGACGACGTTGCCGAGTACGTGGGCGTGTGGCAGGCGGATGGCGTTGACTCGGGTGAGGTCGTGGGTTTCCGAGACGGCGCTGCGGACGATCTGTTCGAGTGCGACGGGGTCTCGCCAGCGGCGTCCGGGTTGGCCGCCGCCGAGGATGAGCAGGTTCTCGGCGTTGCGTCGGGCGCGGGTGGCGAGATGGTCGAGTTGGAAGAGTAGTTCGAGGTGTTCGGGGTCGTCCTGTTTGGCTTCGGCGATGTCGAGGACGTCGAGTTGGCGTCGGACGATGACCTGGCTGCGGTGGGCGATGTCGAGGAAGACTTTGTTGAATCCCTCGCGTGTTCGGGCTTCGGAGGCGGCGGCGGTCATCGCGGCGCGTTGGGCGGTGCCGAATGCCGCTGCCACCTGGCCGATTTCGTCGGAGCCCCGGTCGAGGATCATGGTTTCGGCCTCCACGTCGACGGCTTGGCCGTCGTGCAGGCGTTCGATGATCGACGGCAAGGTCTCGTTCGCCAGTTCCAGCGTCCGCGAGCGCAGCGAACGCAGGCGACCGACCAGGCGGTTGGCCATCAGCAACGCGAGGACGAAGGCGCCGATCGCGGTGACCGCCACCCCGATGCCCGCCCAGATCGACCGCGCCAGCGAGCGTTCGGCGGCGGCGGTGGCCAAAGTGTTCGCATGGAGCGCGTGATCGCGGAACAGGCCGACGAGTTCGGCATCGATCGCGCGCTCGGCGGCGAGCCACTCGGCGTGCGGGACGGGAAGAACGCCGCGTTCGGCGAGCACGTCCTCCGCTGTTGTCGCGGTGCGCCATTCAGTGCTTTCGATCAGTTGTGTCAGTCGCTTTCGACCGTTGTCGGTCAGGCGTCCCGTCATCCCGTTCAGTTGGTGTCGATACGCGCCGACGAGTTCTGTGACGATGCGCTGTTCATCGAGACGAAGCGGTGCTCCGGTCGCGGTAGCGGCCGCCGCGATAGCCGCACCGCGGGAGTGGAGTTCGGCCGCTTCGACCAGATTCCCCGCGGTCATCTCCTCGGCCGCGGTCAAGGGATCGGGTGTGTAACGCGCCAGGTCTTCGAGTCCGGGGCCGACGGTGCCCGCGAGTGCCCGATAGAAATCGTCCACCGCCCGGATATCGGCCTGGCCGATATCCACTGCTTGCCTGATCACCGGTGTCCTGGCGGCCAACTCGATGAAGGCGGGGGTCGATCGTGCGACAGCTTTCGGGTTGAGCTGCTGCATCGCCCCGCCCATCCGCCCGAGTGCGGCGAGAGTGGCATCTGTCCGGTTCCGATGGGCAGCCAATCCGGAGATCGCCTGCGGGTCACCGTTCATCGCGAACAGACTCTGCAGTCGTTCCTCCTGGACAGCGGTGACGAAGGTGGCCAGTGGGTCGACTTGTTCATCGAGGTAGGCAGACCATTTGTTCGTCGTTCTGGCGTCATTCGACAGAATCAGGACCGCGATCGTTCCCGAGCCGAGCAGCGCGACACAGGGAACCAGCGCGATGGCGAGTACGCGTGACCGAATGCTTTTCACTCGCGGGACGCGCCACCGATCGCCGGTATCGGTCGGTGGTCCTATGTGAGACGGCACGAGCCGGTCTCCTGCTCTGCCTGTTTCCGAGACCCGGGTGCGCGGTGTCGAACAGAGCGGGTCGGCGACGGCGCGAATCGCGAAACACAGCCGGGGAAGACAACCTGCGGTGTGTTCGTGAGTGCCGTCGAGTTCTTCGGTGAATATCGGATCAAGGAGGCGTCCCGGCGATCGGCCCCGTTCACAGAATGCATTGCTGTGCAGCACTATTCATGAATCAGTCGAGGCAACGTGGTCTGTCATAAACTTCGATCATTAGATTAATCTGTGGGAGGGACCGTAATGGCATCCGGCCACGCTGTCAACATGTGCGACCCTGCCATCGTCCGTCCGTCCGTCCGTCCGATCCGAACCTGGCGGTAGCGCCTGTGATCGCCGAGGATCCGAGACATAGCTGACAGCTATTGATTCTCGGATGTCGCGATGCGCGCCGCCGCCCCCGGCGGGTTCATATCCGCGAGATGCGTGATTCGAGTCATCTGTGATGACTTATGCGAGGCCATATATTACCAGTTGAACCATATTTTCCCGGTCTTTTTATCTAAAGGCTTGTGGTTTGCTGTCTATGGACCTTAGGCTGACTCCATTCGATCGGAAAGTGGTTCAGATCACTTCAGTGACGTTCCGCTACGCGTGACAGGAGTTGGACACACATGCCCTCGACCACATCCAGACTGCGAAATGCCGCAGTCGGAACGACCCTGCTGCTCGCACTGGCCGCGTGCGGCAGCAACTCCGACGACGGAAACACCGGCGCCGCGAACAATTTCACCGGCGACCCCGTGACGGTCATGACCCTCGCACCGGTCAAGTCCGCGGCGATCAACACACCCGAGGTCATCACCGCCGCGGAGGCCGCCGTCGAAACCATCAATGCCGCAGGCGGACTCGGTGGCCACGAAGTGAAACTCATCGCGTGCAACGACGGGAACAACGCCAACCAGGCCGGTGACTGCGCTCGCCGCGCGGTCGAGGCCCATGCTGTCGCCGTACTGGGTGGATTCACCACCAACGGCGGCACCATCGTCCCGATCCTGGAGAAGGCGGGAATCCCGTGGATCGGCGCCCCCGCTTTCTCGGCCGAAGAACTCTCCAGCAAGGTGTCGTACCCGCTCGTTTCGGGCGCGGCGGCCTTCGCCGGCATCGGTGCTCGCGCCGCACGAGACGGCTGTGCTTCGACCTCGATGGTGTTGTACGACGTGCCGACCGCGGAGAAAGCCGCACAGTTGATCAATCTCGGCATCGCGGGCGCGAAGGGGCAGCAGGCAAGCCACATCAAGGTTCCCACGACCACCACCGATTTCAGCAGCGTCGCCAAGTCGGCGGGCAATTCCGATTGCGCCATCGTCGGCCTCCCCAACGACCAGGTGGTCGCGCTCGCGTCCGCCGGACGGACGCTCGGCGAGAAGACCAGGTACTACGCGCTTCAGGGCGCACTCAACGATCAGGTGCTCAGCGGTGCGCGGGACGCGCTCCAAGGCGCCACATCCGCGGTCAACTTCGTGGTGGCGACCGAATCCGCGTGGGACGCGGCCGAAGCCGCCTCGACGAAGGTCGACTGGACCTACCCGTACAACCAGAACACCTGGGCCTCCTACCAGGTGTTGGTCGAGGCGCTCGGCGGCGTCACCGACATCTCGGCGGCGTCGGTCATCGCGGCGCTCGACAAGACGAGCAACGCGAAGGCGGGCGGGGTCACGGCGCCGATCGATTTCACCAAGGAATTCCCGGTTCCCGGTCTCAATCGTGTCTTCAACCCGAATATCACGTTCGTGAAGGCCGAGGGCGGCACGGTCGTCCGGGACGGCGGCTTCGAGAATCTCACCGCGCTGTTCGCGGGCTGATAGATGCTGTGCCGCAACGACAATCGGTGCGGCACAGCGCGCACCCGACCGTTCTGCAAGGAAGACACCAGATGAGTGCCACGTCCGCACCGGCGGGCCCCATCGGCGAACCCGTGGTTCGCGCGATCGGTCTCACCTCCGGGTACGCCGGAACACCGGCAGTACAAGATATCGACCTGACCGTCGACGCGGGCGAGGTCGTCGCTCTTCTCGGCGCGAACGGAGCAGGCAAGTCGACCACCCTGCTCACTCTCGCCGGTGAGCTCGCGCCGATGGGTGGATCGGTGGAGGTACTCGGCCTGCGCGCCCGCCGCCGCCTCGACTACCGGGCGCGACACGGTCTGGGATACCTGACCGAGGGGCGGTGCGTGTTCATGGAACTGACCGGATGGGAGAACCTACGACTCGGACGCGGCGCACCGGAACGCGCGATCGAGTTCTTCCCCGAACTCGAGCCGCATCTCGCCAAACGAACCGGGCTGCTCTCCGGCGGCCAACAGCAGATGCTCGCCCTGGGCCGGATCCTGGCCGCCGACCCCCGACTGATCCTTGCCGACGAACTCTCATTGGGTTTGGCGCCGATCGTCGTGCACAGGCTGCTGTCGGTCCTGCGGTCGGCCGCTGACAACGGCACCGCCGTCGTGCTCGTCGAACAGCATGTTCACCAGGCACTCGGGATCGCCGACCGCGGCTACGTCCTGCACCGCGGTCGCGTCGTGATGTCGGGATCCGGCACCGACCTGCGGGCCCGAGCCGATGACATCGCCACCCATTACATCTCAGGGGAGGCCTGACATGGATGTACTGACCTTCGCTCTCATCGGTCTCGGAACCGGGGCGATCAATGTCCTGCTGGCCGCGGGACTCGTGCTGATCTACCGTGGATCGGGCGTCATCAACTTCGCCCACGGCGGATTCGCCCTGCTCGGGGCCTTCATCGTGATGGACTTGCGCACCGAGCACGAGCTCTCCTTGCCGGTCGCGCTGGGCGCGGCGGTGGTCGGTACCGCAGCGGCGGGACTGCTCGTTCAGGTGCTGGTCATGCGGCCGTTGCGTACGGCGAGCCCGTTGGCTCGCGTGATCGCGACACTCGGAGTGCTCACCATTCTGATCCAGGGCGTGCTCCTCGAATACGGTGCCGAACAACGAACTGTCCCGCTGCCGGTGCCGTCCGAACCGGTGCGTCTCGCGTCGGACGTTGTTGTCGGAAAGCAGAACTTCTACCTGGTCGCCATCGCGGTCGCGGTGGTGGTGACGTTGTCCATCGCCACCTTCCGAACCCGAATCGGCAACGCACTCACCGCCTCGGCCGAGAATTCTCGCGCCGCCTCGGCCCTGGGATGGTCGCCGAATCTGCTCGCCGCGCTGACCTGGGGATCGGGTGGCGCGCTGGCCGGGCTGGCTGGCGCCCTGTTCCCGGCGACCTCGACGGGGTTCATCTCGATAGCCCAGATGAGCGTTCTGATCGTCGGCGCGCTGGCGACCGCGCTACTCGCGCAATTCCGTTCGTACTACCTCGCTCTCGCCGGTGGCTTGGCGATCGGTATCGTCCAAGCGCTCACCACTCGGTATGTCGACCAGACCGGCGTCGCCGACGCCGTCCCGTTTCTGGTCATCGTCATCGTCCTGGTCGTGCGAGGTAAGGGGCTGCCCGTCCGTGGTACGGCCGCCGACCGCCTGCCACGGGTCGGGACCGGACGCGCGCATCCCGCGATCGTTGTTCCGCTCGCGGTGGCGGCCGTCGTGCTGTTGCGCTACGCGACTCCGAGCGATTGGTACCCGGCCCTGATCGTCTCGCTCTGCTTCGCCATCATCGGACTCTCGACGGTGGTGCTCACCGGCTACGCAGGACAACTGTCCCTCGCGCAATTCGCGCTGGGCGGCGCCGGAGCATACGTCGCAGGGCGCGTGGCCGCCGCCCGAGGCTGGCCGTTCGAGTTCGCCCTCCTCGCCGGTGTGGTCGGCGCGATGCTCCTCGGGCTGCTCTTCGGTCTGCCCGCGTTGCGCACCCGAGGGGTGAACCTCGCGGTGGTGACCTTCGGCCTCGGGTTCGCACTGCACCAGATCCTGTTCAGCAACAGCGATTACACCGGCGGCGAGTTCCAGACGAAGATCTCCTCCTTGCGTTTCCTCGGCGTCGACGTCGACCCGATCACGCACGCGGACAACTACAGCCTGTTGTGCGCGGCCTGGTTCCTTGTTCTCGCGACGGTGGTCGCGACGATCAGACGCGGACGAGTCGGGCGGCGGCTACTCGCCGTTCGCACCAATGAGCGTGCCGCCGCGGCGATCGGGGTGAGCGTATTCCAGAACAAGCTATACGCATTCGTGCTGTCGGCCGGTATCGCGGGTGTGGGCGGTGTGCTGTTCGGCTTCAGCTATCCCACCGTTTTGTATCAGCAGCTGTTCATCCCGGACATGTCGATCACGGTGCTCGTCATCACGGTGATCGGCGGCATCGGATACATCGGTGGTCCGCTCGTCGGTTCGATGCTGGTTCCGGGAGGAGTCGCGGTCCTGCTGTTCGACACCTCCTCCGCCGCGACATCGGCCGACGAGGGGTTCGTGAAGTACGTCCCGCTGGTCACCGGGATCGTGCTGGTGATCACGCTGATCGCGAACCAGAACGGAGTCGTCGACCAGCTGATGGAACCGCTGCGCCGTTTCCGGTCGCGGTGGACGGGCGACGAAGCGTCCACGATCGTGTCGGGTCCGCGTTCGCGCGTGGCGCCCAAATCACTGGAAGTCCGTGGTGTGACCCAGACTTTCGGTGCCTTCACCGCGCTGGCGGAGGTCGGTGTGACGATCGCACCCGGACAGGTCGTCGGGGTACTGGGCCCCAACGGTGCGGGGAAGACGACGCTCATCGATGTCATCACCGGCTACAACCGCCCGGGGGCGGGCGCGATCGTGCTCGACGGTCGAGATGTCACGGCGTGGCCTCCGCACCGTCGAGCCCGCGCCGGCCTGGTCCGCTCGTTCCAGTCGCTCGAGCTGTTCGACGATCTCACGGTGCGCGAGAATCTCCTCGCCTCCTCGGAGAAACAAGATCTCGCGGCATATCTCACCGGATTGATCCATGCGGGAACCCCGCGGATCACCGACACCGTTTCCGCCGCGGTCGAGGAACTCCAACTCGGCGACGTGCTGCACAAGCGTCCGCAGGAATTGTCCTACGCGCGCCGCAGATTGGTCGCGATCGCGCGAGCCATCGCGGCGCGACCGTCGGTGCTGCTGCTCGATGAACCCGCGGCGGGGCTCGACGAATACGAAAGCGCCGAATTGGGCCGCCTCATCCGACGTTTGGCCGACGACTGGGGAATCGGTGTGCTGTTGATCGAGCACGACGTCGGACTGGTGCTCGATAACAGCGACCGCGTCGTCGTCCTGGATTTCGGACGCGTGATCGCCGAAGGCACACCCGCCGACATCCGGGAAAGCGATGCTGTGCGTCGCGCGTATCTGGGTGAGAGCCTCGTCGAAGCGGTGCCGTGACAGTTCAGACTATGCGGACGTTCATCGTGTAGGAGGCGTCATTCTGCACCGACGTGATGGTCAGGTTGTACCTGCCCGTGGCCGGAAGCTGGAACTGGCTCACGGTGGTGTCGGTGGGGTATAGCTGGCCGTCGGGGGCGGTGAGCGCGACGAGGGCGGTGCCGGACGCGGAGGTGTAGTGCGAGATGAGCTCGATGGTCATCTGTTGCCCCGCACGGGCCTCGAGCGTCCAGATGTCGCTGTACCCGCGGTTGATGTAGCCATCCACGGTGCCGTGGTCGGTGCCGGGCGCGAACGTGATCTCCGCGTAGACCCCGCTGGCGTTCGCCGCGCCCGCGCCGGCGGTGACGAGGAAGAACGCCGCCGCGATCGCTGCCACGGCGACAGCCGCTTTGCGCAGGGTGATGAGAAAGGCGGTCATGATGCCTCCGTTGTTCGGTGTCGTGTCCGGTATCGATCTTCAAATAGATTGTCGTGCAACGCTTATCGGACGCTTGTGGTCCGCTGAAGGTGATTCGGCAACCCTCGCGACCGCTGCCTCGCGGGCGTTCGGAGCGGATATCAGCCGGAGTGTTCGTGACGAACGGTCCAGTTACGTCGGATCTCTCCTTTCATGCCCGAAACAGACTGGCGCGCCACGGAGCATGGTCATTCAGGTGGCTGTGGGTTCCCCGCGACAGGTTCGCGAACGCTCATGTTCACTGTCGAGAAGTGCCCGGGCGTTGTTACAAGACATCGGGTCGACAGTCCGATGGCCTCGCGAACGGACCGGACTCGATGTTCATCGGCTAGTCCTGAATCCGGTCCTCACTCGGCGCCGCGACTGGTGAAGTCGAAGGATCCGCCGTCGATGCCCCAGGAGATGACCCGTTCGGGGTGAATTCGGATGACCGCGCGTTCCTGGGGTTGGAACGGTGGCTCCTCGTCATCGAGCGCCTCGGCCGTGCCGCGTACCTCGATGCCGCGAATCACGTATGGCTCCAATGAAACCTGTTGGTCGATGACGAACGACACCCGGCTGCCCGCCTCGACATTGCGGTACTTTCGACTGGAACGCATCCGCATGCCCCCGATGTCGATCGTGCCGTCGGCGTTCACCCGATAGCTGGTCGGGTTGTTCTGCACAACGCCGTCGGGCGACACCGTGGCCAGCCGGCCGATCCCGGCCTCGGCGAGGAACTGCTGTTCATTGGCGGTGAAGGTCATGTCGGTTACTCCTCGGTGAATTCGATATCAGGTGTGCCCCGGCGATCGGCCGGAAGTTGTTGGGTGCGGCAAACGCACGCTGTTGCCTGCCGCGTCCCGGGCGTCTTGCGTCGGCGGTTCGGCGGCACCGCCTACCCCGTGCTCTGAGATCAGAACAGAATCAGCGCGGCGCACAGTCCGGCGATGGCAATGAATTGCAGGGTGACCCGGTACTTCAGAATGCTGTCCCACTTGTCCTGCAACGCACGGGCATTGGCCGGAATGATGCCGCTCTGCGCAGCGGCGGTCTGCTGGGCATTGATCGGCTTGGCGATGCGGACGTAGAAGGCGAGCCAGGTGAGCAGTGCCGCCACCGTGATCCCCGCCGCGACAGCGGCGCCGATCTGCCCGGCCAACAGCGCGATCAGCAGTGTGAGCACCGCGGTGACCACACCGCCCGCACCGACAACCGGCATGCGCCTGTCGCCGTAGTAGTGGCCCCATCCCGCACTGATGGTGACGGTCGCGTCATCGAGTTTGCGGTACACCGACCGGGTGATCACGGCCCCGCAGACGTCGGTGCCATAGACGACGGCATTGGCGAGAACGGCGGCGGTGGCGACGATCTGGCCGGTGATAATCAGCATTTCGGGCTTCCCTTCCTGGATTCTAGCAATGCTAGCAACTAGAGCAACGGTAACACTCGTTGGCTAGCTTGTCTAGCGTTGCTAGATTTCGGATCGCCGCCGTGGATCGCGCTCGGATCGGCAAGCTGCACACGTCGAGGGGTATGGCCGACCGACCGGTGAATCGGCCGAGATCTGTGCTGTGGCAGAGTCTTCGAGATTCGCAGTAGATGGGGGCAGGCCGTTGTTCGTTGTCGTGCCGTTGCGGGTTTTTGCCGCAGGCAACCAGGACAAGGCGGTCGGCTGGACCATCATCGGTGCCGGTGGGGCGTTGATAGCTCTTCTCTTCCTGGTGCCGATCGGCAAGCAGAAGAAGTCGCACCGCTCGATCAGGGCGCGGACCGCGAACTCGGTGCGACGTCGGGGGCAGACGCCGCAGTGACGGTAAGGGCCACGCCTCCTGCTCTGGCAGACGCAAGACGTAGCGGCGGTGTCCCGAGCGGCGAAACAGCGACAACGAGACTAACGGCTACATCACGCGCTGCGGTAATCTTCAGGCGCAGCGAGTTTTTCACACCGAGGAGTGAGCGTGCCGGACGGCATCACCGTGGATCTGCGCCAAGACCAGCCGCATTCGGCTCGGATCTACGACTACTTCCTGGGCGGGAAGGATTGGTACGACGCCGATCGTGAGGCCGCCGAGCAGATCGAACGGGCCATACCCAACGTGCGGTTGCTGGCCAGGACCAACCGGGAGTTCATGCACCGCGCGATCGGGTTCCTCGCCGATCAGGGCATCCGGCAGTTCCTGGACATCGGGACCGGAATCCCGACCGCGCCGAATCTGCATCAGGTCGCTCAGGAGATCGCGCCGGAGGCGCGCGTGGTGTACGCCGACAACGACCCGATCGTGCTGGCTCATGCCAGGGCGCTGCTGGTGGGCACGCCCGAGGGGCGGACCGAGTACCTGCACGCCGACATCACCGAGCCCGACTCGATCCTCGACGCCGCGCAACTGCGTGACGCGCTCGATCTCTCGCAGCCGGTCGCGCTCAGCGTGATCGCGTTGGCGCACTTCGTGACCGGCGAGCGGATCTACGATGTGATCGCCACCTTGCTCGAGCCGCTCGCACCCGGGTCCTGCCTGGTGATGACTCACTTCACCGCCGACTTCGACCCGGAGGGCGTCGCGAACACGGTCAACGTCTACCAGCAGGGTGGGATCGGTATCGAACCGCGCGACAAGGCCTCGGTCGGCCGTTTCTTCGAAGACCTGGAGATGATCGATCCCGGCATCGTGCCGATCCACCGCTGGCGGCCGGGCGGAATCGAGCCACCGCAGTCCTATGACGACAAACTGCCGGGCTACGCTGCCGTCGGTCGCAAACCCTGACCCCGGTCGAACTGGCGGGTGGCGCGACGTAGTCGTTGAAAAGCGCGAGTGCGTGCACCGTCGAAACCTAGGAAGCAGGCACGCGATCGGGCGCCGGGCCCCTCCAGCTTCCACCCGGCACACGACCGCCGCGACCTCACGTGGCGGAACCCGACAGCCCCGGCCCGAACCGCGCGGGCGCGCAAGCGGCTTTCGAATACCGCGCCCACACCGGGATCTGCGGACGCACCGCCGCACAGAAGGCGCGGCCGGTAACCACCGAGAAGACCGAGCCCGAATCGGAGGTCAGGATTGGGGCTACCGGGTTGCTGTCGAACCTGTTACGCGATCACGGTAGGGAGAAGTTGTCACGGTCGCCCTCGCCTATCGGGCGGTGTTCGGGCATTCGGTCGGCCAAGGTTCACACGGGCGGCGAGGGTCGTCGCGGTGCAGCGAGGCGATCCACCCGTCTTGCGCACTTCCGGGTTGAACGAGCAGTTTCCGGACCGTGCCCTCCAGTCGGAAACCCAGCCGCCACACCGTCTTGCGACTGGCCCAATTGCCCACAACGGCCTGCCAGTGCATGACCTCGATGTCATGAGCGAAGGCATGGTCGAGGACCAGGCTCACCGCTCGACCCATGAGGCCCTCACCTCGCGCGGCCGGATGCAGTCCGAACCCGATCATCGCCGTGCCCACCCCAGTCGGCCGGTAGTCGACAGTGCCGCAGAATCGCGTCCCTCCCTCCGGTAGCGGCTTGGTGATCGCCCATCCGCGGCGCGAGGTCGGTGTGGCCTGCTCCCACTCGCGGGCAGTGCGCTGCAGGAAGTCCCGGGCGTCATCGCGGCCATACGGACGAGGAACCGTCGTGTAACGAATCATCTCGACGTCACGGCCCTGCTCGACAATGGCGTCGAGATCCTGCTGTCGATGCGCGCGGAGCGTGACCATGCCGTCGGCGAGGACAGGAACGTCGTCTGGATATCGGAAGGCCATGCCAACAGAACAGCAGGAACCATCATGCATAGCAATTGAATTCGGCAGGCGCTGCGGCACGAGATATTCAGCGACCCGCGGCTGTTTCCGCGCCACGCTGCCAGGCCGGCAGGTGGATCACCGACAGTTCCTGGCGAGAGCCTTCACCTGCGGATCGAGTTCCTCCGCCGTAGCGCGGTGTCCGTTGATGGTCGGCTGCGGGCCATGGCCGGGGCGATGGGGTGGCGGGTCGGGCGGGCGAGAGTTCGCAGGGGTTCCGCGCGGATCAACTCGCCTGTTGCGACCATGCGGTCGATCATGCCGTCCGAGGGGATCGCGGCCTGGAAGCACGCGCGCGCGCCTTCGAGGTCACTGTGGGCGACCGCCACCTGGAGGAGTTCTCGGGAGTGGTAGGCGAACTGCCGTGCCGCGGTGCCCCCGGTTTCGGCGACTCGGGTCGCGCGTGCCAGCCAGCTCTCGAAACTCGGATACGGGTAGTGCAGGATCATCGGGGCAGTGACCGTTCCGGTCGCGCCGCAGAATCCGGTGAACCGGTGCCGGTCCGCCGGTGTGACATCGGGGCCGAGCCGGACGGCGCTTCGGGTGGCCGGGGTGTCGAGGAACGGTGAACGTCCGCTGACCCGGAACACGGTGCAGGCGTGGAACGGATCGGTCACCGGGTGGTCCATCGGGACGGCTTCGTGGCCCATGAAGGTCACCTGTCCGGCGCCGCCGATCTGCCAGCGACGTCTGCCGTCGTCGTAGAACAACTCGTCGGGACCGAGCGGCAGCAGCCATCGCATCCCCGCGCCGCGGGCGTGGGCGACGGCCGTTCCGATATCGGCGACCTCCCGATCCACGGGGTCACCCGAGTCGGTCGCGGTCCTGGCGCACAGCAGCACGGCTTGTTCCTGGCTCAGTTCCCCTATTGTCGCGCGGACGGCGGGATCGTCGCTGAAGGCGATGATCAGATCGGCCCGTAGCGAGTGGTAGTGGAACCACGCCGCCAGGTCCGGGCGTGGGGCGTCGATGGTGACGCAGAGCGCGGTCGGTTCGTCCGACAGCGGTCTGCGGGCCGCGCCGATACCCCGATGCACCCACGTCGAGAGGTCGCTGATCCCGTGCTTCAGCAGGTAATCGCGGTATTCCCGGGTGGGGTCGATCCCGGTGGCCCTGGCCGCGGTCAGATTGGGTCCGCCCACCGGGCGGGTGTGGCGGACCGTGACCGCGTCGATGATGGCGATCGCCGAGGTGTCCGGGGCGAACCGCGGCCAGTGGAAGTCCAGGCCCCAGCCGGTCTGCGTTCTGTCGAAGGTCGGCAGGCACCGGGTCAGGAACTCCCGGCTGAAGCACGGTGCCATGATCTCCACGAAATTGGTGTACCGCAGCTCGAACCGGCGATCCACCAGCGTGATCTCGTGGGTGAAGTAGCTGTCCTCGGTCAGCGCGGGTTGCGCGAGCGACAAGCGGTATCGCGCGCTGTATTCGAACAGTTCATTGATGGTGGCGGTGTCGGTGGACAGATCGTCGTCGGGCAGCCAGACATAGTCGTAGTTGTCGATGACCTCGGCGAGGTCGACGGTGAGAACGTGGTGCAGCGCAGGCCATTTCGGCCCCTTGCGGTCCAGCCTGGTCACGTCGTCGCCGCGGAATCGGTGCGGATCGTCGCCGAAGTAACTGACGACCAGATCCCAGGTCCGGGGCTGGGGCCCGGTGAGCCACTTCTCGTGCAGCGAGGCGTCGCCCGCTCGCAGGATGACCAGGTTCCGTCGCCGCGAGCCCGGGCGCTCCGGCGGCGTGTGGTCCGGGCAGGTGCGCGGATGCGGCAGCATCGTCGTCAAAACGACCCTTTCATACGGTGTACCACCCTTCCCCCCACAGGGTTTGGAGACGCTCGAAGTACTCCTCGTATTGGGGCGCGACGACATCGGTGGAGAATTTCGAGATCGCGTACTCGCGGATCGCGCGGTAGTCGAGTTTGTCGACGGCGTTCGCCGCGTCGCAGAACTCGCGCAGGTCGCGGCACCGAAAGCCCTGCACGCCCTGCTGCACGGTCTCGGTGAAAACGCCCCAGTCGGTGGTGATCACCGGGGTTCCGCACAGCATCGCTTCGGCGTGTACACCGCCGAAGGGCTCGAGGTAGAGCGAGGGCACGAAAACGCCGCGGGCGCGGCTCATCAGTTCGCCGCGGCGCACGTGATCCACCACGCCGACGTACTCGGCGACCTCGGGTGCTGGCACCGCGCCAGCGCCCGCGACGACCAGTTTCGCGCCCAGCCGTTTGCACGTGTCGATGGCGACCTGGATGCCCTTCGCCTCGACGATCCTGCCGATGAACAGGAAGTAATCGTCCTTCTCGGCTGAGAACGGAAAGTCCTCCACCTCGTAGTAGTTCGGGATCACGGTGTCGAAGAACCGGCCGCGGGCGTTCATGACGCCGGGCACCGTGGTGTGTGAGCCGTAGACGGCGTGCATCCACGCGTAGCTTTCGAATACGCGGTAGTCAGCGAATACCCCGCTGTAGCCGACCCCGAACTCCACGGTCATGAGCTCGGGGAAGGTATCGGCGATCGGTTTGTGGCAGCCGCCGCCGAGCACGCCGATGAAATCGCGGTCCCGCTTGCGTTTGGCGATCTCGGTGACCGCGCGTGCGTTCGAGATCAGCCAGTGCGGGTCGTACGGGTTCCAGGTGAGATTGTTGAGTTCTTTGTACAGGTCGTTGCCGCCGAACCATTCGGCCTGTTCGGCTTTCGTGACGATGGTGACGAATTCGGTGCAGGCCGCGTCGTTCTCCTCGCCCCCGTACAGGAAGACTTCGTGGCCGCGATTGGTCATCATCTCGGCGAATCGGCGGTTCTTCTGGGTGTAGGCGCACGGCTGATAGTGCTTGGTGGTCTGGGTGTTGGGCAGGTTGACGATGTGGAAACGCATGGGAGGGCTCGTGTTCGGCTCGGGGATTCGGATGCGGCATGGTCAGTCGCCGTCTCAGCGGTCGATGATCGGCCGGACCGAGAGCGGATCCTCGCCGAGGGCTTCGTCCAGATGTTCCGTGCTGTCGAGATAGGCCGCGCGACTGCGTTCCTTCTGTTGGCCCGCCTGGGCGCCGCCCATATTGCTCATCGGCATGCCGCCCATCGGGATGCCGCTCATCGGCACGCCGGAGCTGTCCGCCAGTCCCGCACGGGTGGCGGCGGTCTCGGTCGTAGATCCCGGTGAGGTGCCGGTGACGGCCGCGCCTGCGCGCGGGAACAGGTTGCTGCTCAGGGGTTCCGACAGCAACGACGTCGCGGCCGGTGCGCCCACCCCGCCCCCGCCTCCGCCGCCCCCGCCTTCGGCACCCGCGGGCTCGACGTCGAATCCGAACGGGCCGGTCGACCCCGCGCCGCTCCACGGGCCGGACGCGTCCCACGGAGTCGCCGAGCTCCACGGACCGGACGCGCCGGTCGGCATCCCGGATCCCATCTGCCGCATCATGTCGGCCAGCGTCGACAACGGTCCGGAGGCACCGGTGAACGGATCGGTGGCGCCACTCGAATTCGATTGATAGGAGGTCGGTTCGGAGATTCCGTTCGGGCCGCCGGTGGGTGATGTGGAGCCTGTTGAACCGCCGTTGCCTTTGCCGTTGCCGTTGCCGCTGCCTTTGCCGTTGCCGTCGCCGGTG